>JBBQZJ010000172.1:0-5270 GCA_038207805.1 Actinomycetales bacterium
AATATTTGGTGTGGGTGACCCCGCCACCGAGCTCCTCGGCGGAGACGACCTCACCGGTCGCCGCGCGAACCAGCGGGGGTCCGCCGAGGAAAATCGTGCCCTGGTTTCGGACAATGATCGTTTCGTCACTCATCGCCGGAACGTACGCACCGCCCGCAGTGCTCGAGCCCAGCACAGCCGCGATTTGCGCAATGCCGCGAGACGACATCCGGGCCTGATTGTAGAAGATGCGGCCAAAATGCTCGCGATCGGCGAATACCTCGTCTTGTATGGGCAGAAACGCTCCACCCGAGTCGACCAAATACACGCAGGGCAACTCGTTCTCGCTCGCGATTTCCTGCGCCCTGAGGTGCTTCTTCACCGTCATCGGAAAGTAGGTACCGCCCTTGACGGTCGCGTCGTTGCTGACGATCATCACCTGTCGGCCGTGAATGGTGCCGATGCCGGCAATGACTCCCGCCGCCGGTGCCTCGTCGTCGTACATGCCGTTGGCCGCAAGTGGTGCTAGCTCGAGGAACGCGCTGCCGCGGTCGATGAGGTGATCGATGCGCTCGCGCGGCAACAGCTTGCCTCGGGACACGTGCCGTTCGCGCGAAGACTCGGAACCACCGAGCGCTGTCGCTGCGAGCCGCTCCCGCAGCTCGACGACGGCGGCACGCTGGCTGGCCTCGTTCGCGCGGAACTCGTCGCTGGCCGGCCGCGCCTGACTGGTGAGCGTGTGCATTAATTTAGGTTAGCGAGCGTTAACTGAATTGTCCAGAGTTCGGTACAGTTGACGCATGGCTGGGTTGCCCAATGGCTGAGACGTGGCGCGCGACCGCGAAAGCACACCGCCGCGAGCGCTATCTGGATGCCGCCGGCCACCTCTTCGCCGAGCGCGGCTACCACGCCGTGTCGATCGACGACCTCGGCACTGCGGTCGGCGTGAGCGGCCCCGCCCTCTATCGCCACTTCGCGAACAAGGAATCGATGCTCATCGAGCTGCTGACTACAGCGAGTGAACGGCTGCTCGCCGGGTACGAGGCGACCGTCGCTCAAGGCGATAACGACCTGAGCACGCTGCGCAACCTCATCGCGTTCCACGCGGACTTCGCGATCAAGGAACGCGACATCATCCGCATTCAGGACCGCGAACTAGCCAACCTGCCGCCCGACGCCAACCATCGGGTGCGCCAGCTTCAGCGCACCTACCTCTCGGGCTGGCAGCAGATCGTCGCTCGGCTTCGGCCCGAACTCGGCCCGGCCGACCTCGAGGTTCGGATGCATGCCCTCTTCGGCATACTCAACTCGACCCCGTACAACGCGAGGCTGGATGCCGCGACCGACGTGCGCGCAGTGCTCGCGGATGCGGCGCTGGGTGCGCTGCTCGCGCCCTCCTCGAAGTCCGCGCCCTAGCCGCGCGGAGGTCATCGCTACCGAGACGCGCCCTGGCGGAGTCGGAGGCCCCGGGTACGGTCGGCCCATGGGATGTACCGCTCGTGAGCCCAACGGCGCGAGCTGCAGTTTCGCGGTCGAGGACGGTGCGCCAATCTCGCTGTGCGCGGCACACCTGCTCGTCGCGCACGACTGGATCACGCGCGAGGTCGGGGCCACGGATGTATTGCCGGTGCCGTGCCTGGCGTGCGGCTCGCGCACGGGCATCCGCTACCCGTCTGGGTGGCTCTGCGCTGTGTGCGAGTGGCGGGTTGGCGAGCTCCCCGACGGCGACGGGGAACCGGCACGAGTCGACGTCGTGTACTACATCAGGTGGCGTGACCGCATCAAGATCGGCACGAGCGGCAACCCTCGGCTGCGCCTCGCCAGCTTGCCCCACGACGAAGTGCTCGCGTTCGAACGCGGAGGCCGAGACCTCGAACAGCGCAGGCACGCTCAGTTTGCCGACCGCCGCATCCCCGGAAGCGAATGGTTCGTCACCGGCGACGAGCTTCTGGCCCACATCGCCGAGCTGAGCGCGGGAGTTGTCGAGCCATGGGCGCTCTACTCCCTGTGGCGCAGCAGAGCGATCGCGTTGCGCAGCTAAGCGCGCAGCGCGTCGAGTAGCGCGAGTAGAGCCCGGGCATAGGCGTTCGCCGCGTCGTCTGCGTCAAACGACTGCCGGGACCCATCGACTGTCGCCGTGACCGCGAACCCCTCACCGGCGACGTCAAGCGACACGAAGGCGACCCCGAGAAGCTCACGCAGCTGGTGCTCCTGCGGCAACCACAGCGCGTCTCCGATGTCGACCGAATCGAGGGCCCACTCCGTCGTTCCGTTGAAGCCGAGCACCGTTCCTGTCGGATAGTGGTGAGCCTCTACCGTCAGCTCGCTGAGATAAAACACCTGGTCGTCGGCCTCAACGAGGTCCAGTACAAAGGCGTCCCCAGCCGATGGCCGCCACACCAATCCCGAGTCCCGCAGGGCTCGTGCTAGTTCGACGGAGGTCATACTCCAGTATGTGGCCCGCTACAGTACGGTTCCGAACCAGAGGCCCAGAAGGTAGGTCACGGCAGCGGCCCCGAACCCGATTCCCAGCTGGCGCAGGGCGCGCTTGAGGGGGGATGCCCCTGATAGCAACCCGACGACGGCACCGGTCGCGAGCAATGCGAGACCGACCAGCACCGCGGCGATCACCACCGCGAGCAGCCCGGTCGCCCCGAACAGGTAGGGCAGAACCGGAATCAGCGCCCCCGACGCGAAGAAGGCGAAGCTGGAGACGGCTGCCGCGCGAGCCGTGCCGACGGTGTCCGGGGTTTCCTCGGGGTCCGCCTGATGCACGACACTGTTGGGTCGATCAGAGGCGAGCACCTCGGCGGCTCGCGCTTCGGCGGCATCCCTCGTCATCCCTCGGGCGCGATACACCAGAGCCAGCTCGTTGGCATCGACATCGAGGTGCGGCACGGCTGACTGGGATGCCGGATCGGGCCGCGCCGCCGCGATCAGCTCCAGTTGAGACCGCACCGACACATACTCGCCAGCGCCCATCGACAGCGCTCCGGCGAGCAAGCCAGCCAGACCGGTGAACAGCACGACCGACGGGGCGACCCCGGTCGCGCCGATGCCGAGCACGAGCGCGAGGTTCGAGACGAGCCCGTCGTTGGCGCCGAAGACCGCGGCTCGGAAGGTTCCTGAGATGCGCAGGCGGCCGCGAATGGCGAGCCCGCGCACAACCTCGCCGTGGATTCGTTCGTCGGCGGCCATCGCATCGGTCGCGTCGACATCCGTCTCGTACGGTGAGCGCGCCTCGGCCCGCTGGGCCAGCGCCAGCACGAACACGGAGCCGAAACGCCGGGCCATGAAGCCGAGCATCCGGGTGCGCAGGTCGCCACGCCGCTGGGGACCAACGTCATCCCCTAGCAGGTCAAGCCAGTGCTGGGCGTGCCGACCCTCGGCGTCGGCTAGGGCCAGCAGAATGTCCCGATCCTCGCCGACCCGGCGGGATGCCAGATCGCGGTAGACGGATGCCTCGGCACGCTCGGCGGCCAAATGCCCCCGCCAGCGCCGAATGTCGCGCCGGGTTGGAGGCTTCGCAGTGTGGCTTGCTGTGCTCATCGGGCGTACTGGATGCCCCACGATGCGGTCCACCGCTCGCCCGGTTCCAGCCACTTGAGACCGTCACCCGAGTTGAGGGCGTTCGCGGGCGCGGTCATCGGTTCGATCGCAACCGCAAGGCTCGTGCCGGGAAAGTCGCGAGTGGTGAAGACCTGCACGTACCGGTGCTGGTCGTCTTGGATGAGTCGTACCTCACGACCATCGGGCGCAGTGAGGCGCGCCGCAACCCCGTTGACCGTGACCACCCCGCCCCACGCGTCGTCGAGATACAACTCACCGAGTCGTCGCCCGGCCCGGAGATCGAAGTCGGTGCCGTCGACCGGGTGTTCGCCGCGCGGGTTCAGTCGGGCATCCACGTCAAAGTGCGTGGTCGCGTTGACCGTCAGAACGAGATCCTCGGGTTCGACATTGCCGATCGTCAAGAAGGGATGGGTGCCGATCGCGACCGGCGCCTTCGCGTTCGACAGGTTGGTTATGGTGTGGGTCACCGCGAGCTCGTCTTCGAGCAGTTCGTACCGCACGGTCGTGTCGAGATGAAACGGGTACCCGTGTTGGGGAAACACGGTGGCATCCAGCGTGACCGAGGCCTCAGCGCGGGTGACGAGTCGGTAACCGGTGCTGCGCAGCAACCCGTGGATCGCGTTGTTTCGCGCCGGCTCGGTGATGTCCAGCTGCTGCCGGATGCCGTCCAACTCCCAGACGCCGTCCTCGACCCGGTTCGGCCACGGCACGAGCACGATTCCGCACGCAAAGGGCGGCGTCGAATCCTCGGGGTAGGGCTGCGTCAGGTTCACCCCGTCAATGGCAAACTCTCGAAGGGATGCTGCCACCTGAGTGATCACGGCGTGGGCGCGGCCGCGCGTGATGCGGTGCTGCTCCCCGGTCGGCGCATGAGTGGTGGTCATCCCTCCACCCTATCGGCGCGGATGATGGCGGCTACGGCGGCCACAGCGGCGATCGCCGCGGAGGAGCCCCCTCTTCTTTCGTTATCGTAATCACCATGGGAACCACACACGCTCGCATCCCCCTCACAGGCGGAATCAGCAAGATCGAGACGACCCTCGCCGACGGGCGGGACCTCGTCTACTACGACGACCCGAATACGGCCTTGGCGACCGAGCGGGCTATCGATGCCCGAGCACTCGACCCGCGCCCCGCGACAGCGACAATGCGGCAAGACCCGCTCACCGGGGAGTGGATCTCGATCGCGGCGTCACGCCAGAACCGAGTGTTTCTGCCCCCCGCCGACCAAGACCCGCTCGCACCGGCGACCCCGAACAACCCGTCTGAGGTGCCCAACAACTACGACGTCGCCGTGTTCGAGAACCGCTCCCCGTCGTTCGGACCGGAACTCGGCCTCGTCGAACTCGATGGGGTCGGCCTCGGTCGCACCGCCCCGAGCTACGGTCGTTGCGAGGTGGTCTGCTTCAGCCCGGAGCACGAGGGCTCGTTCGGCTCGCAAAGCGAGACACGTGCACGCACCGTGATCGAAGCGTGGGCCGACCGCACCGCGTACCTCAGCTCACTGCCCGGCATCGCACAGGTGTTCCCGTTCGAGAACCGCGGCGAGGCGATCGGCGTAACCCTCCATCACCCCCACGGTCAGATCTACAGCTACCCCTACGTGACTCCGAGAACCACGCGCCTGATCGAGTCGATCGGGATGCACGGGCCGACCCTGTTCCACGACATCCTGTCGTTCGAGCGCGCGTCCGAGCGAGTGGTGCTCAGCGGCGAGCACT
>JBBQZJ010000173.1:0-5270 GCA_038207805.1 Actinomycetales bacterium
GCCGGGCTGGGGAAGACCGTCGTCATTCAGGAGCTAATCGCCCGCATCGCGCAGCAGCACGGCGGATATTCGGTGTTCGCGGGCGTGGGCGAGCGCACCCGTGAAGGAACCGATTTGTGGCTGGAAATGCAGGAGGCCGAAATCGGCTCGACCGGCAAACACGTCATCGATCAGACGGTGATGGTGTTCGGCCAGATGAACGAGCCGCCGGGTGCGCGTCTTCGCGTCGCACTGTCAGCTCTGACCATGGCCGAGTACTTCCGTGACGTGCAGAAGCAGGATGTGCTGTTGTTCATTGACAACATCTTCCGCTTCACCCAGGCCGGCTCGGAGGTGTCGACCCTGCTGGGCCGTATGCCTTCGGCCGTGGGATACCAGCCGAACCTCGCGGACGAGATGGGCATCCTCCAGGAGCGCATCACGTCGACTCGTGGCCACTCGATCACCTCGCTCCAGGCGATCTACGTTCCCGCGGACGACTACACCGACCCCGCTCCGGCTACGACCTTTGCGCATCTGGACGCTACGACCGAGTTGAGCCGTGAGATCGCGTCGAAGGGTCTGTATCCGGCCGTCGACCCGCTCACGTCGACGAGCCGAATTCTCGACCCGCGCTACTTGGGCGAGGATCACTACCGGGTAGCGACCAGCGTCAAGGCGATCCTGCAGAAGAACAAAGAGCTCCAAGAAATCATCGCGATTCTCGGTGTTGATGAACTAAGCGAGGAAGACAAGATCACCGTCTCGCGAGCTCGTCGTATTCAGCAGTTCTTGTCGCAGAACACCTACATGGCGAAGAAGTTCACGGGAGTCGAGGGCTCCACTGTGCCGTTGAAAGACACCATCGAGTCCTTCGACGCGATCACCAAGGGTGACTTTGACCACGTCGCAGAGCAGGCATTCTTCAACGTCGGCGGAATCTCGGATGTCGAGGAGCGCTGGGCGCAGATCCAGAAGGAGAACGGCTAGCCATGGCCGAGCTGACGGTCAGTATCGTCTCGGCCGACCACGAGGTGTGGTCGGGCAAGGCGAAGCAGATCATCGCACGCACGATCATCGGTGAAATCGGTATCCTTGCGGGCCACGAACCCGTTCTCGCGATCCTCGGCACCGGCGAGGTGCGGGTCACGACATCGGAGGGATCCGTGATTACTGCCACTGCAGACGATGGCTTCCTGTCGGTCGACAACAACGTCGTCACGGTGGTCGCTCGTAACGCCGAGCTGCTCAGTTAGGTCAGGCCATGCTCGTAGCACTCGCGGGTCTTCCGGGAACGGGCAAGTCCACTCTGGGTCAGGTCGTAGCCGGCCGCCTCGGCATTCCTGTCGTTGCTGTTGACCCGATCGAGACGGCCATACTTCAGGCCGGGATCGATGCCGACCAGCCGACCGGGCTTGCCGCCTACCTTGTGGCCGAGACGCTGGCTCAGCGTGTGCTGGCGACCGGTATTGGCGTCATGGTCGATGCGGTGAATGCCGTGACGCCCGCTCGCGAGCAGTGGGTGCAGCTCGCGGAGCACATGAACGAACCGATCAAATTCATCGAGGTCATCTGCTCCGACCCCGAACTGCACCGCAGCCGGATAGAAGCGTGGCGAAAGTCGATGCCGCATATTCGTCTGACCTGGAACGCTGTCGAGCAGAGCTTCGAGGACTACGCGCAATGGACGGGATCAAGTGCCGCAGTAGCGCGAATCACTCTCGACTCCGTCGAACCGCTCGGCGTTAACGTCGATCGTGCTGTGGCGTTCCTGCAGGGCTAGTGCTTCTGATTCTGCCGCCCTCGGAGACCAAGCGCGATGGGGGACGTGACAACTCAGCGCTCAACCTTGGCTCGCTGGGCTTCGCGGTGCTGTCGCCGCAGCGCCGAACTGCCCTCGCGAGACTGGCGGAGCTCTCGCGCAGCGTGGCCGGCTCGATGGTGGCGCTGGGACTGGGGCGCACCCAGCGCGCCGAGATCGACCGTAACCGAGCGGTACGCAGTTCGCCGGTGACGGCGGCGCTCGACCGGTATACCGGGGTGCTGTACGACGGCATCGACGCGGCGTCCCTGTCGCCGGCGTCTCGGGAGTTCGCGAACCGGCATGTCATCGTGCACTCCGCCCTATTCGGACTGCTTCGGTCCGACGATCCGATTCCCGCGTACCGCCTCTCGCATGATTCGCGGCTGCCCGGTGTGTCACTTCGCACACTCTGGCGCGCGCCCGTGAGTGCGGCGCTGGCCACTGAATCGAAATTGATTCTCGATCTGCGAAGCGATTCATACGCGGCGCTCGGCCCGGCCCCTGATTCGTCATGGCGAATCCGGGTCGTCTCGGAGGACGGGTTCGGCCGGCGCGTGGCGTTGTCACACTTCAACAAGGCCGGTAAGGGCGTATTCGTTCGGGCCGCACTCGACGCGAGGGTCGATCACGTAACCGTTGAATCGCTGCTGGAATGGGCCGCCGCCGCCGACATCCGTCTGGAACGTGGCGGGCCCGGCGAACTGGACCTCGTGATCTGACGAGCTACGACGCGGGCTGTACTGTTGGCGCGGCTGCTGACCTAGCGCGATGACACCCCGTGACATGGTCGTCGACCAGTCCGGCGGACTGCATCAGCGCGTACATCGTCGTCGGGCCCACGAACCGATATCCGCGCGAACGCAGCTCGGCGCTCAGGGCTGTGGACTCGGGCGTTAATGCGGGAATGTCGCTCAGCAGGCGAACGCTGTTCGGCCGCACGGGTGGGGCGAAGCTCCAGATCAGTGTGTCGAGCTCGCCCGGGCCGAGCTCCGCGGTGATCTGGGCGTTCGAGATTGTGGCCAGAATCTTGGCTCGATTTCGGATTATCCGAGGGTCGGTCATGAGGGCATCGACGTCGGCCGGGCCGAGCCGAGAGACTATCTCTGGGTCGAAGCCGTGGAACGCTTCTCGAAAGCCGGCCCTCCGGCGCAGAATTGTGATCCACGACAGCCCGGCCTGAAACGATTCCAGACACAGCTTCTCGAACAGGGCTCGGTCACCGTGGAGGGCGAACCCCCACTCCTCGTCGTGGTAGCGGGCATACTCGGGGTCGGTGCCGACCCAGGCACAGCGCGGGATTCCATCATCGCCACGCAGCACACTCGACCGTTCGGTCATCGGTGCTCGATGCCTTCGTGATCGAGAAGCCACGCCTTGGTCAGTATCCCGTCCCCGCCGCTGTACCCGGTGATCCGACCGTTCGAACCGAGCACGCGATGGCACGGGATGATGATGGGGATCGGGTTAGCGCCGACCGCTCCGCCAACCGCGCGACCGGCGCTGGATCGGCCAGTCGCGAGCCCGATCTGGCCATAGGACGAAACAACTCCGTAGGGGATTTCGGCGAGCGCGTGCCATACCGAGCGCTGAAACGGCGTGCCGTGAGCCCGAACCTCTAGGTCGAAGACCGCACGAGTGCCGGCAAAGTACTCGTCGAGTTGAGCAGCGGCGCGGTCGAGTATGGCGCTGCTGCACTCGGGTCGATCGTCGCCCGGGAGCAGCCCCGACCGCTCAATCGCGAGGACGGTGATCGCGCTCTCGTCGGCGGACACCTCAATCCGTCCAATCGGAGACTCGATGCGCTTCAGGTAGGGCGAGCCCTGGGACGTGACCGATGATTGCATGGTTCGACCCTAGCCGCGGCATCCGGGGGCACACTGGCACTTTTCGGACATCGGGAGCAGCCGCCGCGCCGCGCTGATGGTGGAGGATAAGAGCATGACTGCTCTACCGATGAGAACTCTGGGTCGGTCGGGTCTCGCCGTCACGGTACTTGGCCTCGGCTGCAACAACTTTGGTCGACCGGGGACCGTAACCGAGACCCAGGAGGGAACGACCGCGGTCATTGATGCCGCTCAGGATGTTGGGGTCACGCTTCTCGACACAGCCGACATGTACGGCGCACATCCGGGGCAGAGCGAGACCCTGATGGGAAACGCACTTCTCGGACGTCGCGACCGCTTCGTTCTCGCGACGAAGTTTGGGCATCCCGGAGTAGATATGGGTATTGCTGACGGCGCCCGGCCGGGGTCTCGTGCCTACGTCCGTGCCGCAGTCCGCGACTCGCTTCGGCGATTGCAAACTGACTACATCGACCTGTACCAGCTTCACGTGCCAGATCCGGAGACACCCATCGAGGAGACCATTTCGGCGCTGACCGAATTGGTCAACGAAGGCAGCATCCGCCATTTTGGCCACACGCAATTCTCGGCCACCCAGGCCATCGAGGCCGACCTGGCCGCGCACGAACTCGGTGGGCCGCGGTTTGAGTCTGCCCAGAACGAATACAGCCTTCTCGTTCGGGATGTCGAGCGCGAGCTGCTACCAACCGTGAGGAGACTGGGTCTCGGATTCCTGCCGTTCTTTCCGCTCTACAACGGTTTGCTGACAGGAAAATTCACCCGAACCCAACGACCGACCGACTCGCGAATCGTGCGCCAGCGCGCCCACCTCGCAGACGAAGCTCCCTGGGACACGCTGGAGCGTTACGAAGAGTTCTGCGCCGAGCGCGGCGTCAGCATGGTGGAGGCGACACTCGGATGGTTGCTTGCGCAACCGGGGCTCACGAGCGTCATCGCGGGGGCATCGCGCCCGGAGCAACTGACGAGCAACGCCGTGGCCGCGGTCATGTGGCAGCCCACCGCCGATGACCTGTCAGCGATTTCTGCACTCTTCGACCAGAGCGCCTAGCCTGCCGAGTCGGCCGTCTCGTGTGGCGTGATGTTTAAGGCCTCGTTCAGTTGCGCGAGCTCCGAGTTCACTAACTCGAGTTGGTCCAGAAGGTCGTTGTACTGAGTCGCCCTGGTATCGATGGTCGCGTAGAACGCATCGAGAGCGGCTTGGCGCGCAATGAGAGCATCCCGCTCCGAATTGAACTGCTGTTGCGATGAGAAGTCCCCCGAGTCGGCGCGCGAGTTGAACGCGTCGATTTCTGCGTTTAGCAGGCCGTACTGCTCGTTGTAGGAGGCATAGTCGCTGTCGATGGAGGCCGCGAGCTGGTCGATCTGCGTAACGAGGGCGTCGGCCGCGACTTGCTGCTCCACAAAGACGGCATTGGACTTCGCGTGTAGCGCGACAACGTCGGATCTTGTCGCAAAGTACTGCGAATAGTGGGCTTCGAGAGACGGCGACAGGTCAGCGAACTCGGTGCCAATGATCGAGTGCAGTTCGTTCAGCCGCTCACCCGGTTCGGCCCTGTTGTAGAACGCCATCGTCTCGCGGAAGCTGGCATCGTCGGCATGTTTCGCGGCTTCCGCCTCGAGAAGCA
>JBBQZJ010000174.1:0-5185 GCA_038207805.1 Actinomycetales bacterium
GCCCACCATTTTCATGCGCTTTTTGCCCTCCTTCTGCTTCTCAAGGAGTTTGCGCTTGCGGGTAATGTCACCGCCGTAGCACTTGGCGAGGACGTCTTTTCGCATGGCCGAGATCGATTCCCGCGCGATGATCCTGGCCCCGATCGCGGCCTGGATCGGCACCTCGAACTGCTGACGTGGGATGAGCTTCTTCAGGCGCTCCGTCATCAATACCCCGTAGGCGTAGGCCTTCTCGCGATGCACGATGGCGCTGAAGGCATCCACCGCTTCACCCTGAAGCAGGATGTCGACCTTGACGAGGTCGGCCTCCTGATCGCCACTGGGCTCGTAGTCGAGGCTCGCATAGCCGGCGGTCTTGCTCTTGAGCTGATCAAAGAAGTCGAAAACGATCTCGCCGAGCGGAATGTGGTACTTGATCTCGACACGATCCTCGCCGAGATAGTCCATGCCGATCAGAGCTCCGCGCCGAGACTGGCACAGCTCCATAATCGTGCCGACGTAGTCCTTGGGGGCCAGAATCGCTGCCCGGACCATGGGTTCGCTCACGTGCGCGATCTTGGTGCCCGACGGGAACTCGCTCGGGTTGGTGACGGTGTACTGCTTCTTGTCTTCCGTAGTGACCTCGTAGGTTACTGACGGGGCGGTGGAGATGAGATCGAGACCGAATTCACGCTCGAGGCGTTCGGTCACGATCTCGAGGTGTAGCAGGCCCAGGAACCCGCAGCGGAAGCCGAAGCCGAGAGCGACCGAGGTTTCCGGTTCGTAGTTGAGTGAGGCATCCGAGAGCTTGAGCTTGTCGAGTGCCTCACGAAGAACTGGGTAGTCGCTGCCATCGATCGGATACAACCCCGAAAACACCATGGGCTTGGGATCGGTATAGCCCGGTAGCGCCTTGGTTGAGGGCTTCGCGGCATTCGTGACAGTATCGCCGACCTTCGATTGGCGCACGTCTTTCACGCCCGTGATGAGGTAGCCGACCTCACCGACACCAAGGCCCTTCGACGGGGTCGGCTCGGGCGAGCTCACCCCGATCTCCAGCAGTTCGTGCACGGCGCGCGTCGACATCATCTGAATGCGCTCGCGCGGGCTGAGTTTGCCGTCGATCATCCGCACGTACGTGATGACCCCGCGATACGAGTCGTACACCGAGTCGAAGATCATGGCGCGTGATGGCGCGTTGGGGTCACCGTGCGGAGCAGGGATGAGCTCCACGACTCGGTCGAGCAGGGCATCCACTCCCTCGCCGGTTTTGCCGCTGACCCGCAGCACGTCGTCGGGACTGCCGCCAATGAGACTGGCCAGTTCCTTCGCATACTTGTCAGGATCCGCCGCCGGAAGGTCGATCTTGTTGAGCACGGGGATGATCGTCAGATCGTTCTCGAGGGCGAGGTACAGGTTGGCCAGGGTCTGCGCCTCGATGCCTTGGGCGGCATCCACCAGCAGGATCGCGCCCTCGCAGGCGGCCAGCGAACGTGACACCTCATAGGTGAAGTCGACGTGACCGGGGGTGTCGATCATGTTCAAGGCGAACGTCTGCAGATCGCCCGCCGACCCGCTCGGGGCCGCCCACGGCATCCGCACCGCCTGGCTCTTGATGGTGATTCCGCGCTCGCGCTCGATGTCCATGCGGTCGAGATACTGCGCCCGCATGTCCCGGTCACTGACCACGCCCGTGATGCCCAGCATCCGATCGGCGAGAGTCGACTTTCCGTGGTCAATGTGGGCAATGATGCAGAAATTGCGGATGAACGCGGGGTCGGTGAAGGCAGGTTGTAGTGCCGTGATGGCTCTGGGACTCAACGCGTGCCTCTCGTAGCGGCCCAGCGGGCCCCTACAAGTTTAGACGCCGAAGGCCAGGGCGAATGCTCCGAACGGAATCATGAATGCCGCAGCGAAGACCAAGCCGAGAGCGACCAGCGCACCGGGCACTGCGCCGAGGATAATGCCCCAGATGGCCATCGTGCGTCCGCGCGGTTCGCGGGGTAGCGCGAGGATTCCCAATACAAGGGCGACGATGGAGAGCGGGATGACGAGTCCGAGGACGATTCCGGATATCGCGGACACGAGACTGAGGATGCTGAGCACCTGCGACTGAGTTGCGACGGAACGTGCGGGAGTCTCGATCGCCGCAGCGGGGAGGGTAGCTGTATTTGTCATGAATCCAGCCTCGCGTGCCCGATCCGGTTAGGCCATGGGGCTAACCCCCGAGTTCGCCGGGTGATAAACCCGAACCGGCGGCTCGGGAGCCCTTCGCAATTGCCGAACTCGTCCGGCTGCTGGTAATGTTTATCCTTGGCTTGCGCTGGGCTCCGAGCAGGAGTTCCGCGATTCGCGGCCGGGAATCGAGCAGGGACACCTGTTACTCGGCTGCCCACATCCATTTCGGCTCAAACAGAAGGCACACACGTGGCAAACATTAAGTCGCAAATCAAGCGCATTGGTACCAACAAGAAGGCTCAGGAGCGCAACAAGGCGGTCAAGAGCGAGGTCAAGACCGCTGTGCGTGCGACTCGCGAGGCCATTAGTGCTGGCGACAAAGTCAAGGCGACCGCTTCATTGCTCGTGGCGACCAAGAAGCTCGACAAAGCCGCCGGTAAGGGCGTCATTCACCAGAACCAGGCGGCCAACCGCAAGTCGGCCATCGCCAAGCAGGTCGCAGCACTGTAGGTCTCGGCACGCTCGATTGGCGGGTGCCACGGTTGATTAGCCTGTGCCACGGTTGATTAGCCTGTGCCACGGTTGGCGATAATGCCAATCATGCGTTCCAACGCATAAACCGGATCGCGACCGAGGCCCTTGATCTGTTCGTCAGTATCGGCGAGCACCTCGAGGCTGCGACCGAGGCCGGCGTCGTTCCAGCCCTGCAGGTCGCGGCGTGCACGATCGACCTGCCAGGGCGCGAGACCGAACTTCTGGGCGACTTGGCCCGCCGGGGCCGTGTTGCCAGCCAGCCGCGCCATCGTGCGCAACTTGGCGGCAAAGGCCGCCACAATGGGCACGGGGTCGGCACCCGAGGCGAGAGCATGCCGAAGAAGCACGAGCGCTTCCCCCCGACGACCCGCAATCGCTGCATCCGCCACCTTGAACGCGTTGGTCTCAATTCGACCGGAGTAATACTTCTCGACGGTGACCTCGGTGATCTCGTCGGTCGCGTCCGAGAGCAATTGCTGACAGGCCGTCGCGAGCTCGGCCAGATCGTCCGCGAAGGCCGAGACCAACGCACGAATTGCGCCGCCCGTGATCCGGCGCCCGGCCGCAGAGAACTCGGCGGCCGCGAACTCGCTCTTCTCGGCATCCTTCTTCAGCTCAAGGCAAGACACTTCGATGCCCCCGCCCGCACCGCCCCGAACGGCATCGAGTAGCTTCTTGCCGCGCACTCCCCCGGCGTGACGCAGCACGAGGTACGCATCGTCGGCCGGGTGCTCAAGGTACTCAATAGTTTCGGCGATGAACGCGTCGGTGCACTTCTCCACGTTGATCACCCGAATGAGCCGCGGCTCGTTGAAAAGCGAGGGGCTCGCGAGGGTGATCAATTGCCCCGGTCCGTACTGATCGGCCTCGATATCGTGCACTTCGAGACTCGGGTCTTCAGCCTTCAGAATATCCCGAAGCGACCGAATGGCTCGATCGGCAAGGAAGTCTTCTGCGCCACTCACCAACACAACCGGTGCCGGACGTACCGCGTGCCATGCAAGGGTGGGGATCACGGGTTTCGAGGCTGCCACCGTGCCAGCCTAGTGCTGGGTCCAGACACGCACGGCGCCCGATTCTCCCGGCGCGAGCAGCACCAATCCGCTGGTGTCGGTGCGCAGCGCTGTTGTGCCAACGGAAGCGAGAATCGACAGCAGCGCGTCGGTCGGATGCCCGTAGCCATTGTCGGCTCCAACCCCGATGATTCCCACGACCGCAGCGAGGCGCGCATAGAGCCGTTCGCTCTGATCCGCAGACCCGTGGTGGGCTACCTTGACCACGTCGACAGTGTCGAGCTGCCCTGCCGCGACCAATCGGTCCTGCGGCTCGCGGCCGAGATCGCCAAGAAGAATGGAGCTCAGGCATCCGTTCGCGCATTCGCCAACGCCAGTGAACTCGACCGTGACACTTGCGGGGTTGCCGGGTTCGATCCCCCGCAGTTGCTGCGGCGGCCAGACAACCTGCCACCGCAAGTCCCCCAGTAACCCGGACTCACCTCGACTTGTCTGATGAACCCGTGCGCCCGACTCGGTGAACCGAGCCCGCAATCGGTCATCCTCCGGGTCTGCCGAGGGACCCACGAGCACGGTGTCGACCTGGCCGAGAACCGCAGACGCCCCTCCGACGTGGTCGAGATCGAAGTGGGTGAGCACGAGGAGCTCGATGTGGCCGACCTCGAGCTCTGCCATACAACTCTCGAGCCGCTCCGGAAGTGGGCCAGTGTCGATGAGCGCGATCCGGCCCGAACTGCGCACGAACACGGCATCGCCCTGCCCGACGTCACACATTGCGATCTGCCAATCTGCGGGGCGCGTGAGGCGATCGGCAACTCGACCACCACCGGCCACGCCCGCGTATGCGACCACCCCGACAATGACGACAATGGTGGCCCATCGCTTGCCCGAACTGGCAAGAACGATGAGGACCGATGCGACACCGAGTAGCGCCGCGCCGGCGAATCCGGGCAGCCACGGGAGTTGGGCGCCGGGCAGCGCCGAGAAGAACTGGGCAACGGCAGCGATCCAGGCCGACGGAAACCACGCGAGCTGGCATAGCGCCGCCCCGATGGGCGGCGCTATCACCAGGGCGACACAGGCCGCGAGCCCCACCACTGTTGCAACGGGCGCCGCCGGCGCAGCGAGAAGATTGGAAACGACCCCATAGCTCGGGACCGCAGCATTGAGAAGGATGATCACCGGCTGGCAGGCGAGTTGGGCGGCCAGCGGAACGGCGACCACCACCGACAGCCAGAGTGGCAGCCATCGCGCGAGCGCACGACTGAGGGGCGCGGCGAGCACGAGCAAACCCGCTGTGGCAAGCACCGACAGAGCGAACCCAAAACTTCGTGCGAGCCAGGGGTCAACCACGAGCAGCGAAATGGTCGCCAGCGCGAGAACAGGAACGCCTCGCACCGGCCGCCCACCCTGAACGCTCGCGAGAACAAGAGCCGCCATGAGCGCTGCACGAAGCACACTCGGCTCGGGGGTGACCAAGA
>JBBQZJ010000175.1:0-5165 GCA_038207805.1 Actinomycetales bacterium
CGTTCGGGCCGGACACCCCGTGGCAGCGTGAACTCGAGGAGGCTTTCGCCTTCGCAGAGACGCCCGACCAGCTCACCACCATTGACGAGGTGAAGGCTGATATGGAGCGGCCCATCCCGATGGATCGCCTGCTCAGTGGAGACGTCGGCTACGGCAAGACCGAGGTCGCCGTTCGCGCCGCCTTCAAGGCCGTGCAAGACGGCAAACAGGTCGCCATGATCGTGCCGACCACTCTGCTCGTTCGCCAGCACATGGAGACGTTTGCCGAGCGGTTCGCGGGCTTCCCCGTGCACCTGAGGGCTCTGTCGCGCTTCCAAAGCGACAAGGAGGCGAAGCAGACGATCGCTGGGTTGGCGGATGGCACGGTCGACGTGGTCATCGGAACCCACCGTTTGCTGAGCCAGGGCATCGCGTTCAAAGATCTCGGTCTCGTCGTCATTGACGAGGAACAGCGCTTCGGTGTCGAGCACAAAGACGCCCTCAAGAAGCTGAAGACGAACGTGGACATTCTGGCGATGACGGCGACCCCGATTCCGCGCACGCTGGAAATGGCGGTGACGGGCATCCGCGAGATGTCGACGCTGGCGACGCCGCCGGAGGATCGGCATCCGATCCTGTCGTTCGTGGGGCCGTACTCGGAGCGCCAAGTGGGGGCGGCCATTCGCCGCGAGCTGCTGCGCGAGGGTCAGATCTTTTTCGTGCACAACCGGGTGTCGTCGATCAATCGGGTGGCGGCCCAGCTCGCCGAACTCGTGCCCGAGGCCCGGATCGCGGTGGCGCACGGCCAGTTGCCCGAGGCGGTGCTCGAGCAGGTGATGGTCGACTTCTGGGAGCGCAAGTTCGACGTGCTCGTCTCGACCACGATAATCGAGACCGGACTCGACATCGCCAACGCGAACACCCTCATCATCGACCGGGCCGATAAGTATGGGCTCAGCCAACTGCACCAGTTGCGCGGTCGGGTCGGTCGCGGTCGGGAGCGGGCCTACGCGTACTTTCTCTACGACGAGCTGAAGCCGCTCAGCGAAACGGCGCACGAGCGGCTCAACACGATTGCCGCCAACAACGAGTTGGGCGCCGGCATGCAGATCGCGCTCAAGGATCTGGAGATTCGAGGGGCCGGAAACCTGCTGGGTGGCGAGCAGTCCGGGCACATTGCGGGAGTCGGTTTCGACCTGTACCTGCGGATGATCGGCGAGGCCGTGTCCGCTTTCCGTGGCGATGTCGCCGAGGGCCAGACCGAACTGCGGCTCGAACTTCCGGTCGACGCGCACCTGCCCGAGGACTACATAGAGAGCGAGCGTCTGCGCCTCGAGGCCTACCAAAAGCTGTCGACGGCGAGCGCTCCGACGGCGACGGATGACGCCATCGACCGAGTGCTTGAGGAGCTCACCGACCGCTACGGCGAGCCGCCGGATCAGGTGCGCGCGCTTGTCGCGGTGTCACGACTGCGCCGGATGGCTCAGAAGGCCGGTCTCAGCGAGGTCGTGGTCATGGGTGACAAGCTGCGCGTCGCACCCGCCGACCTGGCCGACTCGATTCAGGTGCGGTTGCAGCGGATGTACCCGGGCGCGCGCTATCACGCAGCCGCGGCCGCCGTGGTGGTTCCGCTGCCGCCCGAGCCCACCGATGCCCAACTCATCGAGTGGGCGAGTGGGTTGCTCGTGGCGATCTTCGGGGCAGCCGTTCCGCCGGTTGAGTAGCGCGAAGCGCGGATCGAAACCCGACCCGCGTACCGAAACCAGGCAGCGGGCCAGCGCGGGAGTTGCATCCCTCCGCGGATGTTGAAACTCCCGCGAAACGCTTCAGCTCGCGCGGCAGACACGACGGTCATCCACCTCGACCGTGACGTCGAGCACATCGCCGCCGTCATCCCTCAGTTCTCACACCGGTGGCTTGTCGACCCCGAGCGCCTCGACAGCTGATGCCTCCACAACTTTCGGCTCACCCAGCACCTTCGTCATGGGGTTCGTCACCCCGTCGACCTTGTGCACGCCATAGACGGCCATCGGAATGAGCACGAGCGAGCGCAGGTCGATCAGCACGTGCAACACGATGACGAGAAGGATGCTGCCGCTCACCGCATAGGTGAGCAGGAACACGGCCCCGATAATGGTGCTCCCGACGATCCCCGGAATGCCCTGATACACGTGGAGGGCGCCAAACAGCAGCACGCTCACGACGACGGCGGCCACGGCGCTCCCGGTGGCGCCGAAGATGAGGGCGGGCATCCCGAGCCGGAAGAGCAGTTCCTCGACGACGCCAGCGTTGATCGACAGCAGAGCCCCCAGCCGAAGTTCCTGGCGATTGCGGGGGAGGATCGAGCGGATGTCGCCCACGGCCACAATCTCCCCCTCCTTGCGGGCTGCGGCAATTCCCAGCACCGTCAGGACGGCGACCGCGAAGACGGCGACGATCCCGAAGATCGCCACCGCGTCCGGCGCGTGTGCGACGAAGCCACGGAGGTCTCGCACGCCCGGCCAGGTCGTCAACTCCCGCAGCAGCGGCGCCACGAACGCGCCCGCGAGTACGAGCATCGCCATCGACAGCCCGCCCAGCCACAGGGCGGAGTCGAGCAGCCAGCGCCGCAACATCGCCTGCCGTCGTGCCGTTGTGCGGTAGCGCTTGAAGCGCTGGTATTCGCGGCGATCCTTGCGAAGCGCGCGCAGCACAAGTGCTGCGAGTGCGCCGGCGAGGGCGACCCACATGAGGGCGGGAGTGAACACCCAGTCGGGATCGAGCATGAATCAATGCTCGCACGGGAATGTGCGAGGCCAAGGAGGTGGTTGCATTGCTCCGTGACCATTAACGTCGGATTGCGCTCGGAGCGCGGCCCCATCCTCCTCGCGCTCATGCTGACCACGTTCCTCGTCGCGATCGAGGCGACCGTGCTCTCGACCGCCGTGCCGACGATTGTTGACGATCTGGGCGACTTCCCGCTCTTCCCGTGGCTGTTCTCCGTGTACCTTCTCGCCCAGGCGGTCACCGTGCCGATCTACGCGAAACTGGCTGACACCGTCGGGCGCAAGCCGATCATCCTCGTCGGTATCGGGCTGTTCCTTCTGGGCTCGATTCTCAGCGCGTTTGCGTGGAGCATGCCGGCGCTCATCGCTTTCCGGGTAATTCAGGGGCTCGGCGCCGGGGCCGTCATGCCGATCTCGATCACGATCGCGGGTGACATCTACACGGTCGCCGAGCGCGCCAAAGTGCAGGGCTACCTCGCGGCGATGTGGGGCATCTCGTCCGTGGTCGGCCCCACCCTCGGCGGCCTGTTCGCGCAGTTCGATGCCTGGCGGGGCATCTTCCTGATCAACATCCCGTTGTGTGTGCTGGCGGGGTGGATGCTCATCCGCAACTTCCACGAGAAGCTCGAGCGCACCCCCCACAAGATCGACTACGCCGGGGCCGGGCTGTTGACCGTCGCCCTCACGGCACTTCTCTTGGCCGTGCTCGAGGGCGGACAGGCCTGGGACTGGGCGTCGGTGCCGAGCATCCTGCTCTTCGCTACCGGCGGGGTCGCGCTGGTGATCTTCTGGTTCGTGGAGCGTCGCGCCACCGAACCTGTGCTGCCGCCCTGGGTGTTCTCCCGCCGACTACTTCTGACCATCTCGATGGTCAGTCTCGGCATCGGCGCGATCCTCACCGGGCTGGTCTCGTATGTGCCGCTGTATCTGCAGGGGTCGCTCGGCGTCTCGCCGTTGATCGCTGGATTGGCGCTCGCGACCCTGACCCTGGGCTGGCCGATCGCCGCCGGGTACTCCGGTCGCCTCTACCTGCGAATCGGATTTCGCAACACCGCTCTCATCGGCATGACCCTGGTGCTCATCGGGGTCGCCGTGCTCGCCGGTTTCTCCCGCACACCGTCGGTGCTCGTGGTTGCTGCCGCGTGCTTCTTCATCGGACTAGGGATGGGGCTCGTCGCCACCCCGACGCTGATCCTCGCGCAGTCGAGCGTCGGATGGAGCGAGCGCGGCGTCGTGACCGGCGCGAACTTGTTCTCGCGCAACGTCGGTAGCGCGGTTGGCGTGGCCGTCTTCGGCGCGATCGCGAACGCAATCTTCGTGCGAGCGGGGGATGGCGCCGCCAGCAACCCGGCTGCTGTTACGGCGGCTGGGTCGGCGGTCTTCATTGCGGCGTTCGTGGCCGTGGTGGCAACCTTCATCGCGACGGTGGCAATGCCGCGCGAGCGGGTCGAGGTAGCGCCCGCTGGTGTTGAGGGTGTGGGCGCGGTGGAGCTATGAGCGAAGGCCATTTCTGGCCTTCGCCGCGACCCCAGCGCTGAGCGCCGTCTCGGTGCTGTGCTGGAGTGTGGCTTGGTGTCGCTGGTTGAGTAGTGCGGGGGCGCGTATCGAAACCTGCTCTGGTTCGCGAGACATATTCATTAAAATTGTGAGTTGATAGGCAGGGCAGGCGCGCTCACTGCTAGGTTGACTCAGAACGAGGGGACTCTTGACCGGATGCTCGAACTCAACGACTACCTCGGAATCACCGTCGCGCAAGCGTCGAGGCAATGGCGGCAGATGCTGGGTCGAGTCGAGAAGAGTCGCCAGGAGGACTTCACCCCGGTCGAGACGCTGCTCAGCTATGGTCTAGGCCAGCTCGGCACGATCAGCCCGTCCGGCAACATAAACATCCGAGAGTCCGACCCTAGCGCGATCAAACTTGCCGTGATCGCGAAGCGGCCCACCACAAGCCTCGCGGCGAAACTTGCAAACCTTGATGGCCGTCGCGCCAATGGCGCGAAGCATGTGCAGAGGCTCTGGAATGAACTGTCAAATGACCCTTCGCTCTACATGCACCTCTACGAGATTGTGCTCGAAGGCGCCCGAGCGGTGGGTATAGAGGAAGATGCGCTGCCTGACTTCCTTGGTCTGGAGTCGAAGACTCTTGAAGCCGTAATTGAAGCCGATCGGGTTTCTAACTCTGACCTGAGGGAAGCGATCGATTCCGAATTCCGGGACTGGGGGGCGGAGCACCCAGGAGATGACGCGTCGGAAACCGAAAGGTCGATGATAGGTACCGCTCGAGTTGGCCAGCAACAATTTGCTCGCCGGGTTCTCGAGAACTGCGATTTCGGGTGCGTCTTCTGTGGCCTGTCGTTCAGTAATTCCGGATTGCCATCGTCCCGGATGCTCGTCGCGAGTCATATCAAAGCGTGGCGGTAC
>JBBQZJ010000176.1:0-5162 GCA_038207805.1 Actinomycetales bacterium
CAGGTGCAGGTGCAGGTGCAGGTGCAGGTGCAGGTGCAGGTGCAGGCATGGTTGCACGATGTGCGTCGGGCCCGGCCAGCGCGGCCTCGGCGTTCGCGATGATGCGGTCGAGCTGGGCCGCGAGTGCTGCCTGGTCGACGCCGCGGTCGAGGCCGTCTTGGTGATTTTCGAGGCCGCGCCACGCGGCATCCACGAGCGCAGCTCCGGAGTCCGTCAGGCGCACCACGTTTGCTCGGGAGTCAGCGGGATCGGGATTCACTTCGACGAGCCCCTTCTCGATCAGCGCGGTCACGCGCTGCGTGATGCTGGCTCGGGAGACGTCTAGGTTCGCGGCAATGGCCTGTTGGCTGGTGGCGCCGAGCAGCTTCACCATGAGCAACACGAGATAGAGGGCGTAGCCGAGGTCGTGTTCGCGCTTGAGGTACGCGTCGGCAAGGCGATCGACCAGGATCGTGGCGCGGTGCAGTTTGAAGGCGGCGCTCTGAGTGAGCGGATGCTGCGCCTCGGCTCGTCGTGACATCGGGTCGTTGGTCATTATGTTAACAGCTTAACAATAATTGTGTCGGGCCGCAAGTGCCCGCTGCGCTAGCCGATCGGTCGGAACTCCAGCGACTCCACCGTCGAGCCGGCGGTGACGAACGCAACTTGCGTGAATCCGGATGCCTCGAGCTGCACCATCAGGGGGGCGAGGTTTCGGGGCTTGCGTTCGAGTCGTATCCGGCGTCCTTGTGCGATCAGGGCGGCCTGGAGGCGGGCTAGGTGGGCGGGCGCTACGTCGGCGTCGTGCACGAGCGCCGCGGCATCCGCACTCTGCGCGGCGGGGAGCTCGACGAGCTCGACCAGTCGCTCGAAACCGAGGGAGAACCCGGCGGCCGGCACGTCGGTGCCGAGGAATCGGCCGATCATGCCGTCGTAGCGTCCGCCTCCGCCGAGGGAGTATCCCAGCGAGGGGTGCGCAACCTCGAAGATCGCGCCGGTGTAATAGCCCATGCCGCGCACCAACCACGGGTCGAATTGAACAACGGGCGAGCCGGCGGTGGTGGTGTCGGCGGCCGCGACCTCGTTGACCGCCTCGCCAATGGCTGCGAGCTCGGCCACAGCGACCGGGTCGACTCCCTCGGGCAAGTACTTGCGGATCGCTGCTTCGCCAAACGGCAGGACCTCCATCGTGACGGGCCGCCGGAAGAACGCGTCTAGCGCATCGACAGCTGCGGAGGTGAACCCGCGCTCGCGCAGCTCGGCAACGATGCCGTCGTGGGCGATCTTGTCGAGCTTGTCCATGGTGATGAGCACGCCGTCGAATTCACCGGGTGCGAACCCGAGTACGCGCAGCGCGCTGATCAGCAGTCGACGATCGTTGATTCGGATGACGCAATCGCCAAGCCCTAACCGTCGCAGGGTCGCAACGGTGGCGGTGATCAACTCGACTTCGGCGATTGCGCCCGGCTCGCCGATGATGTCGATGTCGCACTGAACGAACTGGCGGTAGCGCCCCTTCTGGGGACGTTCGGCCCGCCAGACCGGTGCAATCTGAATCGCGCGGAACACGGTTGGCAACTCGGCGCGGTGGCCCGCGTAGAACCGGGCGAGCGGAACGGTGAGGTCGAAGCGTAGGCCGAGGTCGGCCAACTCCATCGGGTCGGATGCCGCGTGCAGGTCGTCGGCCGTGAGCGCGCGCTTGAGCACGCCAAACGCGAGCTTCTCGTTGTCGCCTCCGAGGCCGGCATGAAGGCGGTCGTGGTCTTCCATGACGGGCGTCTCGATCTCGTCGAACCCGTGCGCTCGGTAGCTCTCGCGGATCACGCCGAGCACCCGCTCGCGCTGCGCCTTCTCGGCGGGCAGAAAGTCGCGCATGCCGCGCGGGGGGTTAACCGGGGAAGCCATGCGTCGATTGTCGCAGGGGCTAGCTCTGCTCGTGTGCGCGAATCTCCGACTGGAGGTCGCGCAGGGCGGCGCGAAGGGCGCGCTCGGAGTCGAGTCCGTTCGCTTTGGCGGATGCGACGATGGCGAGGAGCTGGGTGCCGAGCTCGTCTTCGGTGGTGGCGGTGGTTGCAGTGGCGGCAGTTGTGGTTGGAGTGGTGGGGTCGGCGGCGGGCGCGGTCTGGGGGCGGGCGACCGCGCGCCTGCCGGCATCCGTCAGTCCGACTTTGTGGGCTCGGCCAATCAGCTTGTCGGCGAGTGCGAGGGCGGGCATCGATTGCGGGATGCCGTCGAGCGCGCTCGTGCGGTGCGGCTTCTCGGTCTTCTTGAGGTCGTCCCAGACCGCCATTACTGCGTCCGGGGTCTCGGCGACGGTGTCACCGAAAACATGCGGATGACGGCCGATCATTTTGGCGGTCATGTGGGCGGCGACATCCTCGAGGGTGAACTGGCCAGCTTCGGCGGCGATGTCACTGTGGAAGATGACCTGATAGAGCACGTCGCCCAGTTCTTCGATGAGCTCGTCGATGTCGCCGGCTTCGATGGCGTCGACGAGTTCGTAGGTCTCCTCTACGAGGTATTGCACCAGGGACTCGTGGGTCTGGTCGCGATCCCACGCGCAGCCGCCGGGGGCGCGAAGTCTGGCGAGTACGGCCACGAGTTCGTCGAGCTTCGGGTTGGGGCCGGCGCTCGGCAGGGTTGCGGCCGTTGTCATGCGCTCAAGTCTCGCACCAGCGCGGGCAGGGTCGATCACTCTGGCGGGCATCCGAGGGCTTGGATGACGCGAGCCCAGTAGTTGACTTGGGCCGCGGTGGTGGCGAGAACGACAATCTCCCGTTCGGTGAACGTGGCGGTGAGCCTGGCGCCGAAGGCAGCGTCGAAGTTCAGGGGCGTTTCGGATGCTCGGCGCGCGTACTCGATGGCGAGGCGTTCGAGGTCGGTGAACTGGATGTTGTCGGTGTCCGCAGGGTCACCATCGAGCGAATGCAGCCCTTGCACGGCTTCGCGTTCGGCCGGGGTCATGAGTGTTTCCCAGCCTTCGGAGTTGAGGCCGATGCAGAACGGGCAGCTGACGGCGAATGAGACCGCCATGCGGACGAGCTTGAGGGTTCTTTCAGTGAGGCGTCCGTCGTCGTGCGCGATGAGGGATTCCAGCAGCGCTGAGCCGAGGGCGGCCTTCGGGTACCAGGCGAGCAACTGGGCGGGGAGCAATTCGGTGCGGGTGCGCCGTTGGGCGATTCGCAGGCCCCATCGGAGGTAGAACGGCATGCGCTGGGGTGGGGCGATGTACGCAAGGGTCATGGGGACCAGTCTGGGTTTCGATACGCGCTTCGCGCTACTCAACCAGCGGAACAGGCGGGTTTCGATACGCGCTGCTCCAGCGCGCTCAACCGGCGAGCGGGGCGAGTTGGGCGAGCGGGGCGAGTTGGGCGAGTTGGGCGAGCGGGGCGAGCAAGTCTCGCAGGGCGCGGCTCTTGGATGGCAAGGGGATTCGGGTCTGGGCGGGGTCTATGTCGGGCGGCGGGATCAACCAGTACCGCGACTCGATCCGCTCGATTTCCCAGTGATTGTTGTGCACGAGCAAGTGATGGTGCTTGCAGAGCAAAACTCCATCGCGAACGTTGGTTTCGCCAGCATCCCGAGCCCAGTGGTTGATGTGGTGAGCTTCGGTCCACGATGGCGGCCGTTCACAGTTCAGGAAGAGGCATCCACCGTCGCGGATGGCGAGCGCGAGCTTCTGCCGGCGGGCGAAGAGGCGCTGCTCGCGGCCGACATCCAGTGCTTGTCCGTCGGCGTCGAAAGCGACGAGGGTGACGTTGCCGGTGCAGGTAAGCCGCTCGACGGTTTCGATCGAGACGGGGTCGGGCTCGCCTTCGAGGCGGCCGTGACCGGTGCGGCTCGCGAGCGCGTCGGCGGTGACCAACACACGCACGGAGGGCGCACCGGTGGCCAGCAGCCGGGACGAGTCTGCGTCAGCCCCGGCGCGCAACAGTTCGAGAAAGACGTCGGATGCCAGTTGCTCCGTCGTGCGCTCGTCGTCGACGATCGACTGTGCGAGATCTTCCTGCGAGACGAACCGCGGCCCACCCCGGCGCGGCGAGGTCGCACGGTCGTAAAGTTCGCCAACGGCAGCCGCGGACTCGGGGTCGAGTAGCCAGGTGAGGCGCGTCATCCCATCTGCCTGCCGAACGAACCGCAGCGACCGCTGGTCACGACGATGACGCTCGCGATCGGCGATGCCCACCTCATCAAGCTGGTCGCGCAGGTCACGGGCGGCACGGCTGAGCCGGTCGGGGTCGAGGGTGGCCGCTGTGAGGCAGAGGTGCGCGGCGGCATCCCGAAGCATGGTGTCGGTCACCCCGTCGGTCGGGCGGCCCAGCCCGGTGCGAATCGCCTCGGCGGATGCCAGCGAGAGCGAGCCCGCGAGCACTGCCGCAGCGACGGGGGCGAGCCACGGCTCCGTGGGGGCGGCGAGTTCGCCGGTGAACGGGTCCGCGATTGGGGATGCCTCCTGCACGAGCCGCCCGATCCTGATCGCGGAGGTCGCCTCACGCAGTGTCGAACGCGTCGTGGCGCGGACGAGTTCCGCGGGAGTGCGGTGGCCGGTGCGCTGAGCGAGGCCGTCGTGCCCGAGTTCGGGGGCGGAACGGCGCTCGAGCTCGCTCGCGAGAACTGACGCATGGGCATCCACCAACTGACGCTCGACACCGGTGAGACGGGTGAGTTCGAGCAGCGTGGCGTCGTCGAGAGTGCGGTAGGCGGTGACATCCGTCGAGATGCGCGAAAGCGCTTCGATCGCTGCGGCGAACTCCCCAGCAGCACGCGAAACGTCGCTTTCTGCGACGGGTGCGGATGCTGCGGGGGCCATGGGTCCATTTTCCCACGTCGAACATATGTTCGGTAGTAGAACTTCTTTTGGGTTTTCGCAGGCTGTGGAGGAGAAGAGCACCGGCGGGGGCTGCGAGACTTGCGGCATGAGAAAGGTCGCCCTGTTCCTCGCAATTGTGGCGATCGCGGTCGCGGTGGTGGGTGCGATCAGCTGGGCAGCGCGGATACCGACCCCCGAGCCACAGGGCAACACAGCTGAGGTCGAGTCCGAGCCGAGCGACTCCCCCGCAACCGCCGAGCAGGGCATCCCACCGACTGCGACCAAGGCCATCGTGGAGTACGTGTACGACGGCGACACCCTGTTTCTCACGGACGGTCGCAAGGTGCGCCTGCTCGCCCTCAACACGCCCGAG
>JBBQZJ010000177.1:0-5161 GCA_038207805.1 Actinomycetales bacterium
GCCGCATTGCGTGGCCAGAGACTCTGGTCAATAACTCTCGGTGAGCCCTCGACGGTTACCGACTGGTTCGTCAGTAAGTACGGCCGACTCCGCGACGTCGTGCCGGGGCCCGACGGCTCGGTTTGGGTACTGACCAACAACACCGACGGGCGGGGCACACCGACACCCGGTGATGATCGGCTTCTCCAGATCAATCTCGTACCCATCGATTAGCCTTGCCGCGATGGCTGAGTTGCACCGGGTACGCACGTGGGCGCATGCGCTGATCGAGTTGCACCTCGATCCGAGTTGGAGCTTTGCCTTTGACAACGCGAAGACTCGGGCTGGACTGTGCAACTACACCGACCAGCGCATCTCGGTGTCGCGGCATCTCGCCGAGCGCTACGACGATGATGAGATCCATCAGGTGCTGCTGCACGAGGTAGCGCACGCACTCGCCGGCACCCGGGCCGGCCACGGCCCGCGCTGGAAAGCGGTCGCCGCCGAGCTCGGCTACGAGGGAAAGCGGCTGCATGGCGGGGCTATCGCCAGCGAACTCGCCACCTGGGTCGGTACCTGCCCGGGCGGCCACCAGCACTACCGCTATCGCAAGCCGGCGCGGGCACTCGCCTGCGGAAAATGCGCGAGGAGCTTCGACCCGGCAAATGTCATCCTGTGGGTCAAGCGGTAGGGCTCGGATTCGGCCTTCGGACCATTCAACCGGCGGCGAAGTGCGAATCGAATGCGGCCGCCACGTTCTTCCAGTGGCCGAGCATCATGCGCCGCTCCTCACGGTCGGCGAGTCGCTCGTGATGGATGCCGATTGTTGTTCCCGATGCGACGGGCTTGATCGTGAGCTGCACTGTGGAGTCGTGCGGCCAGTCGTCGGGCTGCCAGCTGATGCGAATGCGCGATCCCTCGCTGCGAATGCGTACCGTGCCACGCACCCCGTCTGCTGTGGCATAGTCATCCCCCTTCTCCAGAGGAAGTGCATCCAACTCGCCGAGCCATACCCGCAGCCCAGCTCCTAGCAGATAGTCCCAGACGACCTCGACCGGCGCGGCGACGGTCGTGCGCACACCCAGCTCCCAGCCGGCATCCTTGGTGAGACCGGTGGCACTGGCTGGCTCTTGCGTCGAATCCGGCATGTAACCGACGATAATGGTTACGTGCCTACCAGACCAACCGGACAGTGGTTCACGTCAAGGGACGGCCACCGCTGGTGGTTTGATTCCGGCGCACTTGCGCTGGACTTCGCCTACACCGGCGGCATGGGCAACGACCCGGCCTGGGAGCGACTGCGCGATGTCGAGCAACTGGCCGCCTGGCTCCACGAGCGGTTTGAGGGCGTGGATGGAACCGTCAGCGACGGCGACCTGCTCGACGCTCGTGCGCTGCGAGAAGCCATCGTCAGCGCCGCGACATCCGTCAGTGCCGGGCGCGAAATTTCAGCCGAGACTGTCGATGTCATCAATCTCTACGCGGCGACACCCGACATCCCACCCGCCCTCGTCGGCGGATCGCGGCAGGCAGGACGGGCTCGCGCACGAGTGGGACAGGCACTGTCCGAACTCGCGCGCGAGACCGTGGCGCTGCTGGGTTCGTCCCGAGAACGGTTCCGGATCTGCGACGCCGCCGACTGCGGGCTCGTGTTCTACGACGAGTCGCGGTCTAACAATCGGCGCTGGTGTTCGATGCAACGCTGCGGCAATCGGGCCAAAGTTCGGGCCCACCGCGCCAAGCTCGCCTAGTCGACGACCTTGACCTCTTTCCAGAACGCGACGTAGTTCGAGTAGTCCTTGCCGACCCGGTCGAATGACGTGGGGTACGGCGTCGGGTAGCTCCACGCGCGGTCGGGAAGGCTCTCGCCGTTCGCGTTCACGCTGAAGTACTGTGCTTCACCCTTCCAGGGGCACGTGTACGGCGTGGTGGTGGTGCTGAGCAGCTCGGTGTTGAGGCTCGACGGCGGGAAGTACCAGTTGCCTTCGATCGAGATCAGATCTTCCTTGGGTGCTTCCGCGATGACAGTGTCGCCGAGTACAGCCTTCATGTGTGTTCCTCCATAGTGGTTGGGTACCGGGTGGAACCCGGGTGGGCGCGTTCGCATTCCCGCCCCCATGCACTTTTCAGGTTGGGAGGGCGCACACTGTGAATATTCGCGTAGTGCTCAAACTGAACCTGAAGTGCGATCCGGATGTCGCGTGGGACGCGATTCGCAGTCCCTCCGTGTTTACGGCCGTCTCCTCTCCCTTGACGACCTTCGAGTCGCTCGAGCCCGCGGGCTTCCCGGCACTATGGTCTGAGGGCGATCATCCGGTGCGGGTGCGCGCGATGGGACTCGTCCCGATCGGTGTCCAGGTAATCGGGATCTCCTTCCCGGCACGCACCGACGGGGTGCGTGTCATGCGCGACGACGGCCGCGGACTGAGCGGCCCGCTGGCTGCAGTCACTCGCTGGGAGCACACGATGGCAATCTCATCCGCGCCGCACGGGCGCACGCTCTACCGCGACCAGTTGATCTTCGAAGCCGGGGTTATCACCGCGCTGCTCTGGCCCGTCTATTGGGCGTTCTGGCAGTTTCGCGCCTGGGGTTTGAGGCGGCTCGCGCCACACTGGCAGCGAGCCGCGCCCTAACCGACCTCGGCTCGACGTCGACGAAGCGTGCCGTAGAGCACGAACGCGGTGCCGCCGAACAGCAGCACGCTACCGAACAACACGAGCGAGAGCCCGTCGAAGCCCGTGAGGGCAAGAGTGAACACATTCGCCATGGCGAGGGTGGAATCGCCCGACTTCAGCGTGATCGTGGATGCAATGACCGGCACGCCGTCATACAGCAAGATCAGCCCGTTGGCTCCGCCGTTCTTCGTCTCGGTGAGAGTGCACTCGGCGTTCGCCGGGAGGTCAGCATAAACGACTTCCTCGCCCGCCTTGATCGTGCGCTCGGCGCCGTCGGCGATCACTACGTCGGTGGCAACTCCATCGACATCGAGTACACACGCGAGCTCGATGGTGAACTCTTGGCCCGCGTGAGCGGTCGCGGCAGTTCCGACAGTCTGCTTGCTGACCGTGAGCTGCGCTAGGTCGAAAACGTTCTCGAGGTCGACCTCGTGGATGGTGTCCGCGTCTCCCAGCGTAAACACCGGGTTGGTGATCGCGGCCGAGGTCGCGCCCCCGGTGCTCGTCTCGGTGAGCGTGCAGTCCGCGTACGACGGCAGCATGTCGTACTGGTTCTCGTAACCGTTCAGGCTCGTGAGTGCGCGAGTAGCACCGTCGGGGATGGTGACGGGCACGATAACTCCATTGACGTCGCGCGTGCACTCCAGGGTCACCTGGAACGGACCCGCGCCGTAGATCGGAACACCGTCGCCGTCGAGGGCTTTGCGCACGAACACGGTCGGATCCCCGAAGGTGTTCGTGACCGTCACGGGCATCGGCGTGGTCTCGAGCGTGAAGGTTCCTGGATCGACGACCGATTGGTCGGCGCCGCCAGTGAGCGTCTCCACGAGTTCACACGAGGCATCGACGGGCAGGCCGGTGTAGCTGGCAACGTAGGCCACCGGCACGCTATCCGCCGTGAGATCGCGAGTTGCCCCACCGGGAACTGAGATCGGGACCGTTGCCCCATTAACGTCTCTGGTGCACGCGAGTGACACCCGGAACGGGCCATCACCGTAGAGAGCGGCGCCCAAACCATCGCGCACCTTCTGCACGTCGACCTCGGTGAGTAGGAAGGTGTTGGTGACGACGACGACCGACTCGGTATCTGCGGCGATTATGGCCGTTGTGGAAACCCCGGCGGTCTCGGCTCCGTCGACGGTGACAGTCGTCGAGTTCGCGGCACCGGTCTCGAGCTCGGTGATGTCGCAGGATGCACCTGCCGCGAGATCATCGATGCTCACCTCGGCCGGCGCGATTGCACCGTCGACCACCTGGAAGGTGTAATCCTTGAGCCAGACCGAACGAGCGCCCGATCCGTCGCTCAGAGTGCAGTCGACGCGCACGGTGAACGGCTCGGTGCCCCAGGCCGTGGCTCCAGCGCCATCGATAGTTTTCGCGAGCGACAGCCGGCCCACCTCATAGGGGTTGGTCAGTGCGGCACTGTTAGTCTCGGGCACCGCCGAGAGAGTGAGGGCGGCACTGGGGGCCGCGGTAGCGACCGCAGCGGCGGATCCCGCGGTGGTCACGATCGAGGGGCCGACGGCATCCTTCGTGTCGGTCTCGGTCACGGTACAGACCGCGCCGGCCGGCAGGCCCTCCAGCAACCAGTTCTCGCCGTCGACGAGGTCGCGTTGCATTCGAACGGCGTCGGAGTAGTCGGTCGCGTAGACGACGGCCCCGTTGAACTCGCACTCGACCGTAGTCGGGAACGGCCCGTACGACACTGCCGCGCCGTCCTGGTCGACAGCCGCGCTGTCGACCGTCTTGGTCACCGACAGCTGAGCGAACTCGAAGGTGTTCTGTACCTCGAAGCCCGCCTGAGGCTGGTCGTCAGTGAGGTCGTTCGCATTAATGTTGTCGACCGTGAAGGTCCAGCCGGTCGCGGCGCTTTCGACTGCAGCGCTGCCCGCCCGAACGATCAAACTGGAACCAGCCCCACCGCGGTCGGTCTCCGTCAGCACACAGCGAGCGCCGCGCGGAAGGTTGCGGAAGGTCTCCGTCTCCCCGTCCAGGATCGGGCGGGTCGGGTTGACGATCGTGACATCGATGCCGTCGCGGACACACTCGAGCGTTACCTCGAAGGGTCCACTGCCGAACGCGACCGCGGCCGGACCGCCCACCGTCTTGGTGACATCCACCTCGCCGGTCAGGTACCAGTTCTCGACCGTCACCGCGGGAGTGTCCGTGGTCACGTTGATGCCGGTGCCGTCGAAGACGACCCCGTCGCCGTCGCGGTAAACGAGTGCGTCGGCACCGGTCGTCGCAAAGTTGGTCTCCTCGGCGGAACACACCGAGTCCTTCGCGATGGTCTCGATCGTGACCGACATCGTGGTCGCCGGGCTCAGCGTGATGTCGCCGTCGTAGGCCGTGACGTTGCCGGGAGCAATGCAGGTGACGTGCACGATGAAGGGGCCAGGTCCGAACTGCGCAGCGCCGCCGCCCTTGAGGTCCTTTGTCACCGTGAAGCTCGCTACGCCGTAGCGGTTATTGACGGTCGCTGAGTTCGTGCCCGATCCGGAGGACT
>JBBQZJ010000178.1:0-5132 GCA_038207805.1 Actinomycetales bacterium
TGGACAGAGGGATGAACCAACCCTGATCGAGGTATCCCTGCATGCGTGCGACGTGCGTTGATTCATCTATCCACACCCCAGTAACTGCGCCGCCGGCAAATATCAGCACAATTCCGGTCATCGTGACGGCGAGGGAGATAATCAGCAGCGGTGGGGGCATCCTGACCGACCAGATTCGCTGCGAGTCCGCGAAGGGCAGCAGAGCGCCCGAGTACGCTTCGCGTGCACGCCCGATCGATCGCGCCGCCCGTGGGCTTCCTGAAAGAAGGGTTCTCACGAGGCGAAGGAGAACGAACGCCGCCGTCGCCAATGTGAGCGCGATGCCCAACAGGATCGCACTATTGGCGAGGAGGAAGCCCGCGATGTTTGTCGCGACAATGACCCTGGGGCGCGTGATCACTGCTGGGTCAACCACAATGGTGACCTCATCGGGACTGGTCTGGAACTGGAGAAGCCCGCCCTGAGGTTCCAGCCGAGTTAGGGGAATTTCACGCTGCAAGAGCGGGCTGCGCACCTCGATTCCAGTAACGACAACGGTGGTCGCGCAGTCGCACGGTTGCCAAGCGAGACGGTCAGCAAGGGGGAGCTGCACGAGTCCATATCGAAACTGGAGCACATTGGCTCCCTGATCAATCGCGGTTGTAACTCTGCGCGATGGTGACGTCGCGGAGATCGAGCCGGAGAATCCCACAGCACTTTGCCCGCCCGCTGTGCTGGATGCCGTGATCTCTACGGAGGTAACGCCGAGCGGAGAAGCGAGCAGTCCCGCCCAGAGCACTGCCGTCGCGACAGCCCACCCCAGCACTTTCAATCGCGCGAGGGGCATCATGTCTTCGTGCGATCGCCGTTGATCTCTGCGATGCGGTCTCGCCGAAGCGTGTATGCCCGGGCACGGCTCTCGTGACGCAGCAGGCTTTGGGAGAGGAGTTCGGCGGTGAGCCCGTTCGTGATGACGATCACCGCGGAGAGTAAGAGAAATATGGAGATGAGAAAGAATGGCCGAGTGGTCATGGGCTGACCGAAGAAGATCCTCTCGATGCCGAGATAGATCATCAACCCCGCCCCGGCCGCGCCCAGCCAGAGTCCAATCGTTCCAAACAGCCGGATGGGACGATCGGCGAACCGCTGGATGAAGTACAGCCCCATCATGTCGAGTAGCACCTTGCCGGTGCGACCCAATCCGTACTTCGATCGACCCGTAGTGCGCCGGCGTTGAAGCACCGGCACTTCGCTCACGCGGGCGCCGGCGAGTGCACCCAGTGCTGGGATGAAACGATGCATGTCACCGCGAAGGTGCAGCCCCTCTGCAATATCGGCGCGCATTACCTTCAAAGGCGAGCCGAAGTCGTGGATGGCCATTCCTGTCACTCCGGCGAGCATCCTGTTCGCCACTCGCGACGGGACGGTTCGCACGGCGTTCTCGGCTCGACTGCGACGCCATCCGATAACCATGTCGGAGTCACCCGCGAGGATAGGCTCAAAGAATTTCGGCAAGTCGGTGGGGTCGTCTTGCCCGTCGCCATCGAGAAGTACAACAAAGTCGGCCCACTTGGGGATGCGATCGAGTCCGGCCTGCACCGCTGTCGATTTGCCCGTCCTGCGAACGAGCTCAAGGACGCTCAGGTTAGCCTGCGCCTCGGCTAGCTGGCGCAGTAGGTTGGGAGAGCCGTCGGTCGAGCCATCGTCGACGATCAGAATTTCGAATCGACTGGTAAGCCCGACAAGAACACCGGTTAGCTCCGCGATGACATCGGTGATTGCGCCAACCTCATTGTGCACAGGGATTATTGCGATCGCGGTGGGTTTCACAGCGGATCCTCCCCTCGGATCGTCCAGAGAGCTCATTGACGTTCACCCTACAGTTCTTGTCTTCCGGCCAAATCGTCGGCACTATGCCGAGAAGCAATGACGTTGCCGGCCGCGCTGCGAGCGCCGAACGCTTCGATTAGTTGGTCGAGTGGGGCCGCGATATCCTCGCGTCCCCGCTCGCGTGCTGCATCCCGATTCTCGACCGCGAATGCGGCTTCATTTGCGTTGGTCAGTGGGATCGCCATTACCTCCGCCATCGAGAATTCGCGGGCGAAAACCGTCGACTGCTGCAGTTGTCCGAGCACCTCTAGTGCGGTCATTGTGCGAAGGCACTTCTCGCAGTGTGAACAGTTGAGTTCCGAAGTACTGTTCCAGCACACCCGAAGGTGTAGGGCTACCTCCGGCACCGACGCGATCGAGGTGATCTTGCCGAACCGGGATCGGTCAGCGCCATGGTGCTCGAAAGTGACTGTGTCCGTGGTCCACAGGGGGTCGAGGAGCGGATGCGAACCCCAAGGAAAGAGCTCGTTGTAGGTGTGGGTGGCTGGGATGATCACGCGTGCGGTCCCCGACGCCACCAACATCCCGATGCTTGCGAGCGCGGCACCGTGGGTTTGCTCACCCCAGTCTCCGTAGCGGTCGAGCATTGAACGAGCGTTGCTCGTGAACTCGATCAGAGTGTTCCCGAGCCCTTGTGCCGCACTGCTCAGCGAGGTAGACACCAAGTCGAGGTGCTCCTTCTCGGTCAGGGGCACATCGAATCCGCGCACATACAACAGCGTCGTCGCCGGCTCCCGGGTGGTCAGCGCGGTGTAGAACGAGTCAACGCCGCCGGTGAAGAACTGGTACGACTTGCCCTTGGGCTGTTGTCGCGCTGACCCGGGCGGGGCCGTTACCGACACTGGTGTCAGGTCGGGGTACCACGTGGCGAGCATCTCCTGAATGGTGGCAATAGATCTCATCAAGGCGGGGGAGACCGGCTCCGAGAGAACTATCGGCAGATTCTGTCGCATCGCGGGTATCAGCGCGAGCGGGAGCCACGCGTCACCGGGATTAGGGAGCGGGTACAAGGTCGCGCGAGAAGAAGCAGACAAAGGGAACTCGAGCTCGCCGACTCGTATCGTGGTGGACACCGTCGTCGTGCCGCGTGAGCGTCGGCGACGAGTGGGTCCGACAAGCACGGTGCTCATGGTTCGGCTCGAGCCGAGATCGACAGAGGGAGCGCCGCGAACGCGTCACGAAGGTACGGTCCGAGGCTGCGCGAAAAGGTTCCTGTCAGGTGGTTGCCGTCGCCAATGGCGAGCACACCGCCGACGACCACATGACACAGAGTTTCATCGCAGAAGTGATCATTGAGGTCGATGAGTTGGAGGCGGGAATCGGCCGCCTGGCGTACGGCGAGGGAATAAGGATCGCCGTCTCGGGCGCTCGCTGGTACCGAGCACGGGTCGATAGCACTCGCGGCGGCCACACAGGTGGGAACGTCGCCGATGGCCCACCGTGGCGTATCGGCAATCACCACCACGTTCTTGCCAGCATCCAACCACGGTTGCCAGGTCGCCAGCGCTGTCTCTGGACGCACCGGGCCACCGGCGGCCCCCGACACCTCCAGATATTCCCGGGCGATGCCGGAGACGATGATGACGTCGATGTCGCTGTCATTGATCAGTGTTGTTGACACATCCGCTGACCACTTTTGGCAACTGGAGACGCCGCCGGAATACCAATTGGGAACTACCGTTGGATCGGTCAGCCCCAAGCAAGACGACTTGAGAAACTCGACAACGCGCCAAGACTCCTCTTCCGCAACCACGTTCAGGGCGTTGATCCAGTGTGCAGCGTGAGAGTCACCGATGAGGGCGACCGTGAGTGTTGCGCTCTCGGCCGGTGCTCCGAACTCGCACCGTTGCACGTCGGGCACATCCCGATCCTGCACGCAGATGGTGCCGCGGGTCACTGCCATGGCCAGATCCTCGGACGCCTGGAGCGCCGCGTTCGATGTGGTCAGGGTGTGGGAGCCGGGACAGTCTGCGCCGGCCGCGCCTGCCGCTGCGGCGAAACAGGCATCACCCTGCGCGGTGGCCACCCCGTTGGCGGCCGACTGCGTCGCTCGTGTCACGTCAATGAGTGCAGCACCACTCAGGGCAACCACAAGTGCAGTTGCGCCGGCTATCCAGAGGTGTCGTCGAGCGGGCCCACGAACCAGATAAGCGGAGCGTCGCGCGGGATCTTCGACGAACTGTTTCGTCAGAGCGGCCAGTGCGAGGCTAAGGGCGAGCACAACGAGTCGGGGAACGGTTCCCAGCTCCGAGCCGACCACGAATGGCCACAGCACGATGAGTGGCCAGTGCCACAGGTACAGCGAGTAACTCACGTCGCCCACCCACACCGTGAGCCGATTGCCCACCACGCGGGACAGTGACCAGCGGGAGCCAGTTTCGCCCGCGGCAATGACGGCCATGGTGCCGAGCACGGGAACCAGGGCGATGACACCCGGGATTCCTGCACCCTCGGTGATCAGGAGAAACGATCCGATCACCGCACCAAGCCCGAGCCAGCCGATCGTGTCCCTCAACCAGTCCGGCATCCGCGGCATCGCGGTGATTGTCACGGCGAGGAGGCCACCTGCTGCGAACTCCCACGCGCGTGTGAAGGTGCTGAAGTATGCGGCCTCAGGCGAAACCGCGGTAAACCACGCGCTATACGCGAGGCTTGCACCGAGGATGCTTCCGATGAGCACCGTAGTCGCCCGCGCACGACCGCTTCGGCGGCCGAGGAATACCGCAAGGAGCAACACGAACGGCCAGAGCAGGTAAAACTGTTCCTCAACCGACAGCGACCAGTAGTGGGTCATGGGGGTGGCGGCGCTCTGTGACGCGAAATAGTCGGTGGCGCTCGCCGTGAGCGCCCAGTTCTGCACGTACAGCGCGGATGCGATGACTTGGCTCACGCTATCGGGCCAGAGAACCTGAGGCATCCAAAGCACAATGCCGACCAGGGTCACGGCGGCTACGGTGAGGGCTGCGGGGAGAAGGCGGCGCGCCCGCCTCAGCCAGAAGGGGCCGAGCGCACGAAGGCCATCCCTCGGAACGGTGCTGGCCAGATGGGTCGTGATGAGAAAGCCACTGATCACGAAGAAGACGTCGACTCCAAGGAACCCGCCGACGAGCCGCGAACCAAACAAGTGGTTGACGACGACGCCGGCGACGGCCACGGCTCGCAGCACCTGGATGTCGACCCGCGGGGGAGAGCCGACCTCAGCCCCACTCATGCGACCGCGTAGCGGCCCAGGACCGTGTCGATCGCGCCGGTCGAGGGGGGAT
>JBBQZJ010000179.1:0-5118 GCA_038207805.1 Actinomycetales bacterium
GACGATGTCGCCATAGCCGCCACGACTCAGACCGGCGACCAAGGCATGACGCTCGGGCGCACGGCAGCCTTGTTAGCCGGGCTACCCAGAACCGTGCCCGGGTACTCGATCGACCGCATGTGCGCCGGGGCCATGACATCCGTAACCACGATCGCCGGCGCGATTGGATTCGGAGCATACGACATCGGTATTGCGGGCGGGGTCGAGCACATGGGACGCCACCCGATGGGCGCCGGTGTTGACCCGAATCCTCGCTTTCTATCAGAAAAGCTGGTCAGCTCGGATGCCCTGAACATGGGCAACACCGCGGAGCGCATTCACGACCGCTTCCCCCATCTGACCAAGGAGCGGGCCGACCGGTTTGCGATGGCGAGCCAAGTCAAAACGGCCGCCGCGTACGAGAACGGGAAACTGCAGCCCGATCTCATTTCCGTGGCAACCCGGAGTGACGCCGGCTGGGGACTCGCGACGCGCGATGAAGCGCCCCGCCCAGAAACCACACTCGAGGGCCTCGCGGGCCTGAAGACCCCGTTCCGACCGCACGGTCGGGTGACGGCTGGTAACTCGTCGGGCCTCAACGACGGAGCAACGGCAAGCATCATTGCGAGCGCAGCCGCCGCAAAGGAACTCGGGCTTCATCCCAAGATGCGCATGGTGAGCTTCGCGTTTGCGGGCGTCGAGCCTGAAATCATGGGCATCGGGCCGGTTCCGTCAACGGAGAAAGCGCTGCGGAAAGCTGGTCTCACCATCGACGACATTGGCCTGTTCGAACTCAACGAGGCGTTTGCGGTGCAGGTGCTTTCGCTTCTCGACCACTTCGGAATTGAGGACGATGACCCTCGCGTTAACCCCTGGGGCGGTGCGATCGCAATGGGTAATCCTCTGGCGGCATCCGGGGTGCGCCTCATGATTCAGCTCGCTGCGCAATTCGCCGAACGACCCGACGTTCGCTACGGATTGACCGCGATGTGCATCGGTCTCGGCCAGGGTGGTTCCGTGATCTGGGAGAACCCGAACTACACCGGAAAGAAGAAGTGATCATGGCCGATTCGCCAGCCGCCGACAGATTCGCCAAGCTCGCCGCTCTCGATCCAGATGAGGTGGTGACTCATTCGTATGTGCGAGATGTTCCGATTTCGGGCGGCAAGACTCTCGCCTTGATCACGTTGGACAACGGTAAGGATCACACGCGTCCCAACACCCTCGGCCCGAGCACGCTGCTGCAGTTTGCGTCGGTCCTCGACACGCAGGCCGCTCGAGCTGCCAAGGGCGAGATTCATGCGGTAGCGGTAACGGGCAAGCCCTTCATCTTTGCGGCAGGCGCTGATCTCTCCAAGGTCAGCGACATCGCCGATTACGAGACCGGCCTGCAGATGGCTCAGCTCGGCCATTGGGCTCTCGGCAAGCTGAGCGAATTGGGCGTGCCCTCGTTCGTGTTTACCAATGGTCTCGCTCTGGGTGGGGGCGTCGAGGTCGGTTTGAATGCCGATTACCGCACGATCGACAGCTCAGTACCTGCGTTTGCTCTGCCCGAGGTGTTCCTTGGTCTGATCCCGGGCTGGGGGGGCGCTTGGCTGCTACCGAACCTGATCGGTATCGAGAACGCTCTCGAGGTGATCATCTCCAACCCGCTCAAGAATAACCGGATGATGTCGGCACAACAGGTATTCGACCTCGGAATTGCCGACGCAATCTTTCCGCCCGCAACTTTTCTTGAAGACTCGATTCGCTGGGCCGATTCAGTGGTTTCCGGTTCGATCAAGCCCAAACGAAAGAACGAGCCGGGCAAGCTTGAGCGAGTCGCCAAGTGGGACATTGCGATCGGCATCGCCGAGAAGATGCTGAAGAGTCGAATCGGTTCCGTGGCGCATTCCCCATACCGCGCCCTCGATTTGCTCAAGGCGGCCAAGAACACCGACAAAAACACGGGGTTCGCTGCCGAGGACAAGGCACTGGCCGACCTCGTGGCCGGCGACCAATTTCGGGCGAGCATGTACGCGTTCAACCTCGTTCAGAAACGCGCAAAGCGCCCGGCGGGTGCCCCCGATAAGCAACTCGCTCGTGCGGTAACTCAGGTTGGTGTCATCGGTGCTGGCCTCATGGCCCGTCAATTCGCTCTGCTGTTCGTGCGTCGGCTTCAGGTTCCGGTGCTCATCACCGATTTGGATCAGGGCCGAGTGGATGACGGGGTGGCTTACATCCACGCCGAGATCGACGCGCTTCTGGCGAAGAATCGAATTGTGTCGGATGAGGCGAATCGTCTCAAGGCTCTCGTGTCGGGCACTACCAACAAGGCGGATTTCGCCCAGTGTGACTGGGTCATCGAGGCGATCTTCGAGGAGCTCGAGGCCAAGCAGGATGTCTTCGCTGAAGTCGAGAAGTACATTTCACCCGAGGCCATCTTGGCGACGAATACCTCCTCCCTGTCGGTCGAGAAGATCGGTGCCAAACTCTTCCATCCGGAGCGAGTTGTTGGCTTCCACTTCTTCAATCCCGTCGCCGTCATGCCGCTCATCGAGGTAGTGAAGACTCCCAAGACCACGGAAGAGGCACTGGCCACGGCAATGGCCACGGCCGCAAAGTTGCGTAAGAACGCGGTAATCACGACCGATACGCCCGGCTTCGTGGTCAACCGAATCCTCGCCAAAGTTCTCGGCGAAGCGATGCACGCAGTCGACACCGGAACCCCGTTTGAGGTTGTCGAGGAATCAACCAGACCGTTCGGCTTGCCGATGACGCCATTCGAACTGCTCGAATTGGTGGGCCTCAAAGTCGGTGCGCACGTTCTGGATACCCACCACGCCGCATTCCCGGATCGGTTTTTCGAGAGCGAGAACCTGCACAAGCTGGCCGAGCTTGGGCACATTTTCGAGCGAGACGCCAAGGGCAAGATCAAGGGCATCGACAAGAAGGCGCTCGCTATCGTCAAGGGGGGCAAGTCACCCATGACAGCGGCCGAACTTCAGGTCAGGATCGAAGACGGGCTCGCCGACGAGATTCACCGCATGCTCGACGACAACGTGGTGGCGGCGGTCGAAGACATCGATCTGTGTCTCATCCTCGGTGCCGGATACCCGTTCCAGATGGGTGGCGCAACCCCCTACCTCGACCGATCGGGTGCGTCACAGCGTGCCTTCGGCGACACCTTCCACCACCCGCCGATCCGAGGCATCCACTAGGTGGTTTGACGAGGCTTGGTTGCTACTGCCCCGAAACTCGTTCCGGGGCAGAAACGTCTTCCGGAAGGGGACGGGCCACGGGAATCTTGCTACCTAGAACCTGAGCAACCACGTCGCGCGCTATCGCCTGCGGTGTCAAACCAACCTTGTTGAGAATGTAGTCGCGGCTGCCGTGCTCGAGGAACTCGTCGGGCAGGCCGAGCTCGTTAACGGCCGTATCGACCCCGGCCGCGCGCATGTCTTGGCGGATTCTGGTGCCGATCCCGCCGACACGAACGCCATCCTCGATCGTCACGACGAGCCGGTGCTCCGCTGCCAGCGACAGCACGCTCGCGGGTACCGGTACGACCCAGCGCGGGTCGATGACCGTTGCCCCGATTCCCTGGGCGGCGAGCCGTTCGGCCACCGCTAGCCCGAGGGTAGCCATGGGCCCGACGGTCACGATCAAGACGTCGCGGTGCGGGGCCTCACGCAGCACATCGACACCGTCTTCGGTGCGACGCACGGCATCCGTGTCGGCCCCGACTGTGCCCTTGGAGAAACGAACTACCGTCGGCGCGTCGTCGACCACAACTGCCTCACCGAGCTCCTCACGGAGCCTGGTCGCATCGCGGGGTGCCGCGATACGGATGTTGGGCACGATCTGCAGCACCGCCAGATCCCACATTCCGTGGTGACTGGCCCCATCCGGGCCGGTAACACCAGCTCGATCGAGCACGAAGGTGACGCCCGCTTGGTGAAGGGCGACATCCATGAGCACCTGATCGAACGCCCGGTTCACGAACGTGGCGTACAGCGCCACTACGGGGTGAAGGCCGCCAAAGGCGAGACCCGCCGCCGATGTCACAGCATGCTGTTCGGCAATGCCCACGTCGAACACGCGGTCGGGATACTTTTCGGCGAACTTGTGTAGGCCGGTGGGTCGCAGCATCGCAGCGGTGATACCCACGAGTCGCGGGTTCGAATCGGCGAGGCTCACGATCTCATCGGAAAAAGCGCTAGTCCACGAGGGCTTACTGAGCGCATCGATGGGCTCTCCCGTTTCGGGATCGATCTGGCCCACTGCGTGGAATTGATCGGCGGTATCGAGCAGCGCTGGCTGGTATCCGCGTCCTTTTTCGGTGATCGCGTGGACGATGACCGGCGCGCCATAATTCTTCGCCTGTTGGAGAACCTCGGTCAGCGCACCCAGATCGTGGCCGTGCACGGGCCCTAGATATTTGATATCGAGATTCGAGTACAGGGCCTCGTTGTTGCTGAACCGGGCCAGGAAGCCGTGCAGTCCGCCGCGCAGACCGCGGTACAGGGCCCGACCCGGTCCCCCGAACTTGTCGAAGACCTTGCGGCTGGTCGAGTACAGGGTGCGGTACGACCGCCGAGTGCGCACATCGTTGAGGAAGTGCGCCATCCCGCCAATCGTTGGCGCGTACGAACGACCGTTGTCATTGACGATGATCACCAGGTTGCGACTGTTGTCGTCGCTAATGTTGTTCAGAGCCTCCCAGGTCATGCCGCCGGTCAGGGCCCCATCCCCGACAACGGCCACCACATGGCGGTCGGTCTGTCCGGTCATCGTAAACGCACGCGAGATTCCGTCCGCCCACGACAGCGAACTGGATGCGTGGGAACTCTCGACGATGTCGTGGGGCGACTCGGACCGCTGCGGGTAGCCGGCTAGGCCGCCCTCTTGGCGCAGGCGGGAGAAGTCTTGGCGCCCGGTGAGCAGCTTGTGGACGTAGCTCTGGTGGCCCGTGTCGAAGATCATTGCGTCTTTAGGCGAGTCAAAAACCTTATGCATCGCGATCGTCAACTCGACGACACCGAGGTTGGGACCGAGGTGCCCCCCGGTCTTGGACACCTCACGAACTAGAAAATCGCGGATCTCGGCCGCGAGCTCCACCAACTGGTTGGGCGTCAGGGCGTCAAGGTCACGCGGGCC
>JBBQZJ010000180.1:0-5018 GCA_038207805.1 Actinomycetales bacterium
GGCATCCATGGTCAGCCATTGCGGGAGAGCATGCTTGCCGGCCACCACGACGTTGACGTAGTTGCGGCTCCGCAGACAGTGATCCATGACCGACAGCAGGCAGTTCGCGTCGGGCGGCAAGTACGCGCGAACGATATTGGCCTTCTTGGTGATGACGTGGTCGAGAAAACCGGGGTCTTGATGGGTGAACCCGTTGTGATCCTGCTGCCAGACGTGGGAGGCGAGCAGATAGTTCAGCGAGGCGATCCGCCGCCGCCAGGGCAGCTCCGCTGTCACCTTCAGCCACTTGGCGTGCTGGCTGAACATTGAGTCGACGATGCGCACGAACGCCTCGTAGCTGTTGAACAGCCCGTGACGCCCGGTCAGCAGGTACCCCTCCAGCCAACCCTCGCACTGATGCTCGCTGAGCATCGAGTCTAGGACCAGTCCGGACGGGGCGAGGAACTCATCGTTGTCGACCTGACGGGCATCCCACTGACGGTTGGTGGCTTCGAACACGGCGCCCAGGAGGTTCGAGAGCGTCTCGTCAGGCCCGAAGACACGGAAGTTCCGCTGTTCCTGATTCAGCAGGACGACGTCTCGCAGGAACTTCCCCAGCACGAGTGTGTCCTGGCCGTCGACGGCGCCCGGCGACCTGACATCCACCGCGTGGACGCGGAAGTCCGGCATGCGCAAGTCGCGCAGCAGCAGTCCGCCGTTGGCGTGCGGATTGGCGCCCATCCGGCGGTCACCCGTCGGCGCCAGTTCCGCCAACTCTGGCCGGAGCCGGCCATACTCGTCGAACAGCTCCTCGGCCCTGTAGCTTTTCATCCAGCTTTCAAGGTCTTGGACATGCTCGGGATGCTCGGCATTCACCAGGATCGGCACCTGGTGCGCCCGGAAGGTTCCCTCGATCCGCAGACCATCGATCACCTTGGGTCCCGTCCAGCCTTTGGGTGACCGCAAGACGATCATCGGCCAGCGCGCCCGCGTGGTGTCGTTGGTGTCCCGGGCACGGCTCTGGATCTCCCGGATGTCCTCAATGGCCGTTTCCACCGCAGCGGCCATCAGTTGATGCATCGTTTCGGGGTCGTCACCCTCCACGAAGTACGGCGTCCACCCGCAGCCGCGCAGAAATTGCTCGAGCTCCTCATGCTCGATGCGGGCCAGGACGGTCGGATTGCTGATCTTGTAGCCATTGAGGTGCAGGATCGGCAGCACGGCGCCATCGGTGATCGGATTGAGCAGCTTGTTGGACTGCCAGGCGGTCGCCAACGGTCCGGTTTCCGCTTCACCGTCGCCGACGACACAGGCAACGATCAGATCTGGATTGTCGAACGCCGCCCCGAAAGCATGGCTGAGCGAGTACCCGAGCTCGCCACCTTCGTGGATCGACCCTGGTGTTGTCGGCGCCACGTGGCTAGAGATCCCGCCAGGAAACGAGAACTGCTTGAACAGCTTCTTGAGCCCGGCTTCGTCCTGACTGATATCTGGGTAAATCTCGCTGTAGGAGCCTTCCAGATACGTATTGCCGACGAGCGCCGGGCCGCCGTGCCCCGGACCCGAGATATAAAACATATTCAGGTCATACTTCTTGATGACTCGGTTCAAGTGCACGTAGATGAAGTTCTGGCCGGGCGTGGTGCCCCAGTGTCCGACGACCAGCGGCTTGACGTGTGACAGCTTCAGCGGCTCTCGAAGCAAAGGGTTGTCGTACAGGTAGATCTGCCCGACCGAGAGGTAGTTGGCGGCGCGCCAGTACGCATCCATCTTGTTGAGCAGCTCTGGAGAGATCTCTGAGGATATAGGTGCTGTTATCATCGTTCAGTTCTCCTTTGTGTTTTCAAGGCAGAGATCTTGGCATACCAACCTGGCTTTGCTCAGTTCTTTGTCATTGCGAATGCTGTGGACCGCAAGCGGTCATCGCCGCAAATATCGCACCTCCCGTGCGGCATCTCCGGCGTGAACGGCGTCGGTCTCGTCTTGCTACGTTGACACTCGATCACAGCTTCGCGTTCCGCAGCCGCAAGGCGTTCACGATGACCGAGACGGAGCTCAGACTCATCGCGGCCCCGGCGATGATCGGGCTGAGCAGTACGCCGAAGAACGGGTAGAGCACTCCCGCCGCGACCGGAATACCCAGCGCGTTGTAGAGAAAGGCGAAAAACAGGTTCTGCCGGATGTTCCACATGGTGGCGCGGCTGAGCCGGATGGCTTTGGCAATGTCGCGGAGGTCGCCTCGCACGAGGGTGATGCCTGCGCTCTGCATGGCTACATCTGTGCCGGTGCCCATGGCAATACCGACCTCGGCTTCGCTGAGCGCGGGAGCGTCGTTGATGCCGTCGCCGGCCATGACAACGTGTTGGCCTTCCGCGCGCAGCTTCTTGATGTGGGCGACTTTGCCGGCAGGCTCGATCTCCGCCTCGACCGCGTCAAGGCCAAGTTGGTCGGCCACGGCGGCAGCGGTATGGCGGTTGTCACCGGTGAGCATGACGAGCTTCAGTCCGAGCGCATGAAGGTCGCCGATAGCTTCGGCGGTTGTGGATTTGATCGGGTCGGCGACGGCGAGGATGCCCGCCGGTCTCCCGTCGATGGAGACGAATATCGTGGTCTTGCTCGCTTCTTGAAGCTTCACGGCCGTCGCCTCGAGCGGCTCCAGGCCGGTGACCTTCTCATTCCGAAGGAAGTCAGGCTTGCCAACCATCACTACGCGGCCGGAAACGGTGCCGACGACGCCGCCCGCCGTCACCGAACGGAAGTCCTTGACGTCTTCGAGAGCAATGCCCTGATCCTTCGCGCCTTGCACAATCGCGACGGCGAGCGGGTGTTCGCTGCTCCGCTCAAGCGACGCGGCGAGACCCAGGAGCTCCTTCGCGTCGAAGCCGTCGGTTGGCAGGACATCCATAAGCCTGGGCTTGCCCTCCGTGAGCGTGCCCGTCTTGTCCACGACGAGCGTGGTGATCTTCTCCAGACGTTCGAGCGCTTCGGCGTTTTTCACGAGTACGCCTGCCTGTGCGCCGCGTCCCACGCCGATCATGATCGACATCGGCGTTGCCAGGCCGAGCGCACATGGGCAGGCGATGATGAGCACCGCGACGGCACTGACGACGGCGTACGCGAGCTTTGGCTCCGGCCCGAGCCACATCCAGAGGATGAAGGTGAGTACGGAAACCGCCAGCACCACCGGCACGAAGATGCCCGCGACCTTGTCGGCGAGACCTTGAATGGGTGCGCGACTGCGCTGGGCTTCGGAAACCATGTTCACGATCTGCCCGAGCAAGGTGTCGTTCCCGACTCGCTCGGCGCGCATGACGAAGCTGCCGGGGCCATTGACGGTGCCGCCCGTCACCGTATCGCCGACGGTCTTTTGCACCGGCAGCGGCTCGCCCGTGATCATCGACTCTTCGACGCTGGAGTGACCTTCGATCACCGCGCCATCGACGGGCACCTTGTCACCCGGAACCACGCGCAACGAGTCGCCGACCTTCACCTGGTCGAGCGGGACTTCACGATCTCCCCCGGGTGCGGCCAGTCGAGCGGTGGGCGGAGCGAGATTGAGCAAGGCTTTGATAGCACTACCGGTGCGGCTGCGGGCACGAAGCTCGAGCACCTGACCGAGGAGCACCAGCACGACGATGACGGCCGCAGCCTCGAAGTAGATAGCGACCTTTCCCTCGTGTTGCATCGACTGCGGGAAGAGGCCGGGCATGAGCATTGCCACGGCGCTAAAGACGAACGCTGCGCCCACACCGATAGCGATCAGCGTGAACATGTTCAAGTGTCGTGTCGCGACCGACCGCCAGCCGCGCTTGAAGATTGGCCAGCCGGCCCACCAGACCACGGGCGTGGCGAGTGCGAATTGCACCCAGCGCGAGGTCTGGCTGTCCACCCAGGGCTGCTGGCCCAGTATCGGGATCAAGTGGGCCATCGCCAGCACAAATACTGGCAACGCCAGTGCTGCGCCGATCCAGAAGCGCCGCGTCATATCGCGCAGCTCAGCGGACTCCTCGTCGTCCGTGCCCGCCGTCATCGTCATCGGTTCCAGTGTCATGCCGCACTTCGGGCAATTCCCTGGATGATCCTGCTGCACTTCTGGGTGCATCGGACAGATGTAGATGACCTTGCCCGACGTAGACCCGACGGTTGGTGGGTCCTGGTGGTCGCTATCTATCTCGGATGGGTGCTCCGGAGAAACGGTGTTCGTCTTCATCGGTCAGTTCCCCTCCGTATTTCCAAGACCGAGAACATGGCACACTGACCTGGCGATCATCAGCTCTTCGTCGGTGTGAATGACGCGCACATCAACCGGGCTCGCCGCGGCGGAGATGACGCCCTCATTCGTGGCGTTGGGATGTTTTTCGAGCGTGATCCCAAGGAATCCCAATCCCTCGCAGATTCGGGCGCGGACGGCGGGGGCGTTCTCACCGATGCCGCCAGCGAACACGAGCGTATCCACTCCGCCCAGTGCCGCCGCGAATGCGCCGATCCATTTCTTGACCTGGTAGCAAAAGAGCGCGACCGCTTCAGCCGCCCGCACGTCCTGAGCTTCCCCGTCGAGCAAGTCCTGCATGTCGGAGCTGGTCTCCGACACGCCGAGCAGCCCGGACTGGAAGTTGACCATCTCATTGAAGCCTCGGGCATCGAGCTTCTCGGTGCGCGCCAGGTACAACACGAGCCCCGGATCGAGATCGCCTGAGCGGGTGCTCATCGGCACTCCGGCTGTCGGGGTGAAGCTCATGCTCGTGTCCACCGGTTTGCCGTCCCGTACCGCTGCCAGACTGGCACCATTGCCGAGGTGAGCAAGAATGACTCGGCCCTGTGCCGCGTCTGCTCCGGCCAGTCGAGCCAGCTCTCCCATCAGAAACGCGTAAGACAACCCGTGGAACCCATACCGCCGCACTCCTTGCGCTTCGTAGCGGCGTGGGATCGGTAACATCTGGGCCACGCGCGGCAGGTCATGGTGAAAGGCCGTGTCGAAACAGGCCACCTGAGGCAGGTCCGGGAATCGGCGATGAAACGCCTCGGTCAGCAGGATCTCC
>JBBQZJ010000181.1:0-4999 GCA_038207805.1 Actinomycetales bacterium
AACAATCGGCGGCCGCGGGAATCGAAAGCAACCAGCTGAGGGATCACGTCGGGCGTGCTCGAATGATGCACGTCGGCCAGGTACAGAGCCGCGACGTCGGCTCGCGCCATCACATGGCTGGCAAAAAAGGCTTGCTTGGTAATGGTCGTCGGCGTGACCTCGACGAACACTGCGTTGTGCCGAGCGACAAGTACGGCAAAGATCGCGACGTAGACCCCCTGCGCCAGCAGAACGCGCTGCCAGCTGCCCTGCTCAATCGATAGCCAATACAACACAACAAAGAGGGGGATGCCGGCAGCAATGCCCGCGAATAGCCCGCTTCGGATGAGAGCGGCGCGGGCGCGCACGCGCGTTGTAGTGACATCCGGCTCTAGTGTGACCACTGTCCCCCCAAGGGTTACGACAATCGGCGCTGGTGCTGGTGCGATTTTTGCTAATGCTGGTGGTGGTAGTGGTGCGATGGATTCGGCGGAGGATGGGGGATTCGAACCCCCGAGGGCTTTCACCCAACACGCTTTCCAAGCGTGCGCCATAGGCCACTAGGCGAATCCTCCTGGCGGGCATCCACGCGCAGGCGCAAACAACCTCAGGAAATCATAGCCGCTCACCGACCGGGTAACGGACGAAAGGGCACGCTACAATCGGTGTGGCTCCTCGCGTGGCGCCATCCAGGCCAACTCCCCCAGGGCGGAAACGCAGCAAGGGTAACCGGGCTCTGACGGGTGCGCGAGGGGTCCTTTCTTGTTGGTGGCGCCGCCGCCCCTGCGGCGCCACGCGCTTCCGCGCAACGTGCATGCCGCCGCGGTTCGCAACGACACCGAACCCACGCGTTGGGCTCCTTCGGGCTGCTCGCCCGCCTAGTGTTAGGTCGTGGCCAACAGCATTTACGTGGCATCCGCAGAAGGGCACTCGGGCAAGTCGTCGGTGGCGCTCGGAGTGCTCGACACTCTGCTGCGCGGCGTCGAACGGGTAGGGGTGTTTAGGCCGGTTGCGCGGTCGACGAATGAGCCCGACTTCGTGCTCGAGCTGTTGCTCGCGCGCGACGGAGTTGGCCTCAGCTACGAGGAGTGCGTTGGTGTCACCTACGAGGAGGTGCACGACGACCCGGATGCCGCGCTCTCTCGTATCGTCGACAGGTTCAAGTCGATCGAGCGCCAGTGTGACGCAGTCGTTATTGTCGGCTCCGACTACACGGATGTCGCGACTCCGACCGAGCTCGCCTACAACGCGCGCATTGCGGCAAACCTTGGGGCACCGGTGCTTCTCGTTCTCGCCGGTTGGGAACAGGACGAGACGCGCGCCCGCACCGCTGACGAGCTCAGGCAGGTGGTAAACCTCGCCTTGCCCGAGCTCGCTTCCGCGCACGCGACGTTGTTGGCAGTTGTTGTCAATCGCGCCGACCCCGACGCGCTCGCGCCGATCGCTGCAGCCGTGTCAACGGTTGCCGCAGTGCCCGCGTGGGCGATCCCTGAGGATGCCTACCTCATCGCACCCACGATGGCGGCGGTGATGGAGGCGGTCGAGGGGCGCCTGCTGATGGGCGACCGGGTGCTGTTGCTCCGCGAGGTGTTGGGTGTTGTGATCGCGGGCATGTCGATGGAGAACGTGTTGCCGCGCATCACCGAGGGTGCGTTGGTCGTTATTGCCGGCGACCGCAGCGAGATGCTTCTTGCGGCGCTGATGGCGCACTCGTCGGGCACTTTTCCGAATCTGGCGGGCATTATTCTCAACGGGGGGTTTGACCTGTCGCCACAGATTGCGCGTCTCATCGAGGGTCTCGGAGAGACGCTGCCGATCGTGACGAGCGAGCTCGGCACGTATGCGACGGCGCAGCGCATCGCGCAGACGCGAGGGCGCTTGACCGTGTCATCCCAAAGAAAGATCGACACAGCTCTTGCTCTGTTCGAAAGCCATGTCGATTCCGAGCTGTTGCTGCGCGAACTGGGAGCGGGAGTGTCGAGCGCCGTCACGCCGCTCATGTTTGAGTACGCGCTACTGGAGCGGGCGCGCTCCGATCGAAAGCACATCGTACTGCCCGAGGGTGGCGACGACCGCATCCTGCGGGCGGCGGGAACGTTGCTCAGTCGTTCGGTGTGCGAGCTGACCATCCTGGGAGACGAGAAAGAGGTTCGCGCACGGGCGGCGGTTCTCGACGTCGACATAGCGGCGGCGCGGGTGGTGAGCACCAGCGACCCGCAACTGCACGAACGTTTCGCCGCCGAGTACGCGCGACTCAGAGCCCACAAAGGCGTGACGCTCGACCAAGCGCGGGAGGTGATGAAGGATGGCTCGTACTTCGGCACGATGATGGTGCAGCTTGGTCTTGCCGACGGTATGGTGTCTGGGGCCACGCACACGACAGCCCACACGATCAAGCCAGCCTTCGAATTTGTGAAGACCACGGAGGGTGTCTCGATCGTTTCAAGCGTGTTCTTCATGGCCTTGGAGGACCGTGTGCTCGTTTACGGTGACTGCGCAGTGGTGCCCGATCCGACGGCCGACGAGCTCGCCGACATCGCAATTTCATCGGCGGCGACGGCGAAACAGTTCGGCATCGAGCCGCGGATTGCGATGCTGTCGTATTCGACGGGGGTGTCGGGAACCGGTGCCGACGTCGACAAGGTGAGAGCTGCAACGGCGCTGGTGCACGAGCGGCGCCCCGACCTCGCCGTCGACGGGCCGATCCAATACGACGCCGCTGCAGATGCGGCGGTCGCGCGCGCCAAGATGCCCGAATCGAATGTCGCGGGGCGGGCGACAGTGTTCATCTTTCCCGACCTCAACACCGGCAATAACACCTACAAGGCCGTGCAGCGCAGCTCGGGGGCCGTGGCCATCGGGCCGGTGCTCCAAGGCCTGCGAAAGCCAGTGAACGATCTCTCCCGTGGTGCTCTCGTACGCGACATCGTCAATACCGTGGCGATCACGGCGATTCAGGCGCAAGGCGCGGTGGAGCTATGAGCGACGCATCGCGTCGCCGCGACCCCCGCGCCGACGAAGCTGCACTTCGGAGATTGTTATGACACTCGCCTTCGTCGTGAACTCAGGGTCGTCGTCGATCAAGTGGGAGCTGCTTGAGGTCGAGACGGGATCCACTGTCCGCGGCGGGATTGTCGAGCGCATCGGCGAAGCCGGTGGCGACGCCGTTGACCATGCGGCAGCCATGCGCGAGGTGCTCGCGCGACTCGGCGGCGAGCATCCGGCGGTCATCGGGCATCGCGTGGTGCACGGCGGAGACTTGTTCTCGACGGCGACCGTGGTGACCGACGAGGTCGAGGCGGCGATCGACGGGCTAGCGGCGCTCGCACCGCTTCATAATCCCGCGAATCTCGCCGGAATCCGCGCTGCACGCCTCGCCTTCTCTGGCGTTGCGAATGTCGCGGTGTTCGACACGGCCTTTCACCAGAGCCTCGCGCCGGCCGCCTACACCTACGCGATTGACGCTGACGTTGCCACGAAGCATGCTGTGCGTCGCTACGGCTTTCACGGAACCTCCTACCAATACGTCGCCGCGGCGACTGCGGAATTTCTTCAGCGCCCACTCGAGTCGTTACGCCTCATCGTCTTCCACCTCGGCAACGGCGCATCGGCCGCGGCCATCGACGGCGGTCGCTCGGTCGATACGTCGATGGGGATGACCCCGCTCGAGGGGCTCGTCATGGGAACGCGTTCTGGCGACCTCGATCCCGGCGCCCTCCTGCACCTCGGTCGTGCCGGGCTCACCCTTGCCGATCTCGATACCCTCCTCAACCGGCGAAGCGGCATGCTCGGACTCACCGGTCACGGTGACATGCGCGACATACTCAGCGGCGTTCGAGCCGGGGATGCCACGGCGCGCCTCGCCCTCGACGTCTACGCTCACCGGATCAAGCACTACGTCGGCGCATATCTCGCAGTACTGGGCGGCGCGGATGCCGTTGTCTTCACAGCGGGCGTCGGCGAGAACAGTGCTGAGGTGCGCGCGGCCGCCATGTCGGGGCTGGAGGGACTGGGCATCCACCTCGATGCGCAGCTCAATGCGTCGAGCGAGCGCGGCGCACGACGTATCTCGACCGATGCCTCGCCGATCGAGTTGCTCGTGGTGCCCACAAACGAAGAACTCGAGATCGCGCGCCAGGCGCTCGCCGTGGTTACCTGACGCTGTCAGCGTGATGCGAATACGGCGTTGAACAACTCGTCAGTACGCACGCCCACATCGCTCTCACGGGCGTCGAGCCGGTTGGTGAGCAACACGAGGCACAGTCCGGCGGCGGGTGAGATCCAGAACTGCGTGTTCGTCCAGCCGGCGTGACCGTACACGCTGTGGTCGAGAATGCCGGGCCGACGGGGCAGGTTCCAGCCGAGCCCGAACTCCTCGAATCGTTTCGCCGGGTCGGCATCGATCACGTAGAGCCCGGTAGTTCGCGCACGAAGCATCGCGTCGAGTGTGCCCGGAGCGATGACGAGTCCGTCGCCGGCGAGAAGTGATTGGCCGATTGCGAGGAGGTCTTCCACTCGTGCTGCGGTGCCCGCCGCCGGGTGGCGGTAGGGCAGTAGAGCCGTGGGATCGTGGTCGTATCGCTCGCCGCCATGCACCGCGTGCACGTCGGCCGTGTCGAACGACAGCCCGGATGCGCCGACAGCCGTGGTCAGCGCGGCCAATTCTTTCTCCAACGAGTTGCCGGTCGCTCGCTCGACGAGCGCGGCAACGCCCTCCCAGGCAAGGTTGTTATAGCGCCGTGCAGTGCCGGGAATGTAGTCGAGCGGTGCGCGCTCAATGGCCTCGCGCAACGTCGTCGCACGGCCGTGAGTCAATAGCGGCCCGCCGCTGCCGAGCACGACATCGGCGATGCCCGACGTGTGGCTCATCAGGTGGCCCAGAGTCACATCGGGGTTTGCGAACTCGGGCAGCGCATCGCGCAAGGGAGTGTCGGCAGTGAGCAGACCGCGCTCCACCGCCCGCATCGCCGTCAGCGCGACGAGCGGCTTGGTGACGGAGTAAAGCGCGAAGCGGTCGTCG
>JBBQZJ010000182.1:0-4988 GCA_038207805.1 Actinomycetales bacterium
GGTGCAGCAGCCGACCGTGCAGCCTGTGCAGCAGAATTTCCGGCCCCGCGGAACGGCCGCGGGTCCCACCGAACGTCATGATGCGACGCCGGATCAGCAGACATTCCGCGTGCGGGACTTCAGCCCCGAAGCCACTTACTCGGCTCAGCCGCTGGCGTCGTCAGGCCCGATCTCCGAACCTGTAGTTGCTCCTCACGACCTCGACTACCGAACTGAGGGTCGCCTTCACTACGAAGTTCCCGTGGCACCCAGCGCGCAATCCGGCGGCGCTTCCTCAAGCCTGCCGATCGAACAAACCCTGACCCGGCGCGAATTGCGCGCCCAGCTCGCACTCGAGGAGCAGGCAGGTGCCCAGTCACCTTTCCCGCCCGCGCCAGAGCCCCGGGCAGATACGGCCCTCACCAACGCGATGGCCGAGTTCGACACACTCACGCAGCGCTCGGAGGCTGCGCAACGAGCGGCAGTGCAGCAGGCCGCCGCTCAGCAGGCCGCAACTCTGCAAGCAGCAGCTCAGCAGGCAGCAGAACGCGCCTCAGTTGAACTCGCGGCTCAGGAACAAGCGGCTGCCCAACAAGCCGCAGCACAACAAGCCGCAGCACAACAGGCGGCGGCACAGGCCGCGCAGCAACAGGAGGCCGCGACCCAATGGGCGGCCCAGCAGCAAGCGACCCAACTTGCTGCCCAGCAAGCCGCCGTTCAGCAAGCGGCCCAGCAAGCCGCCGTTCAGCAAGCGGCCCAGCAAGCGGCCCAGCAAGCGGAAACCGAAGCGGCTGCGCAGTCCGGAGCAGCTGCCTGGACTCCGCCGTTGGGGCACTGGTCGAACCAAGAACCAGCAGCTGACGACGTTTCCTACGAGAACCTCATCAACCGCACCGTCGGCAACGCAACGGCAACGACCAGCGCGCTCGTCATCCCGACGATCCCTGGATCCCATGACATCCGCGGTCCTTTGACAGGTACCGGGGAAATCATGCTGACCGGTTCGATTGACCTGCCGCGCACCCTCAGCGCGACCGGGGCATCCGCTCGGTTTGACCCCGAGGGTATCGATGCTTTGTTCGACGCGGGCGACGCCGAGGTCATTTCGACTGATTCGGCGCCCGTGCGGGCTATTCGCGCGGTGAGCACCCACAATTCGGGCAGGGGTGTCATGCACACCGAGAAGCCCAAGGGCGCCAGAACACTGACAGTGCTCCTCATCGCAGCCTCAGTCATGGCAGTTTTGGTAGCTGGCCTTCTTGTCACCGCTTTCGCCCTCAACATCTTCTGACCTTGACGGCACTTCTTCTCCCCAACCCCCTAAGGACCCTGTGACTGCATCCGCGCGCGCTCGCGAACTTCTCCACGTGGCCGCCATAGCCGCCGACTCGAAGCAGGCCGAAGACCTCGTCGCTCTCGACGTGTCTGGCCCGCTACCGCTCACCGACGTGTTTTTCCTCGCGACCGGCCGTAACGAACGCAACGTGCAGGCGATCGCTGCCGAGATCGAAGAAAAGATGCTCGAGGTGGGAGCGAAGGCCCTCCGGCGCGAAGGCCGCACCGAGGGCCGATGGATCCTGCTGGACTTCGGCGATCTCATCGCCCACATCTTCCACGAGGAAGACCGCATGTATTACTCGCTGGAGCGGCTCTGGAAGGATTGCCCGGCCATTGCACTCGACCTCCCGGCTGCCCACACCGCGGGCTAGCTGAGTCGCGCTTGAGCCACCACGGGAAGCTCAGACCACCGCGCGATCTGTAGTAATGTTTAGGGGTTGTCCCCGGACGACATGGGTCCATGGCGCAGCCCGGTAGCGCACCTGCATGGCATGCAGGGGGTCAGGGGTTCGAATCCCCTTGGATCCACACTCCGTGAAGGCCGTCCTCAGGGGCGGCCTTTGCTGTTGTACTCGCGACCCGCGCCTCGGCCGCTTCGCGCCGGCGCTTGACGCCATCCTTGAACCAAGCGGCATCCGGAATTCTGGCGAGAAGTGGCCCGACCACGATCGTGATGAACACGTAGGCGGCGGCGAGCGGCGCGATCTGTGGTTCAAGCCCCGAGCCGACGGCGAGCCCGGCAATCACAATCGAGAACTCGCCTCGCGGAGTGAGCACGAGGCCGGCTCGCCAGCGTCCTGGAATGGCAATACCCGCACGACGTGCGGCCAGATAGCCGGTGAGGATCTTGGTTCCCATGGTGACCGCGGCAAGAATGACTGCAGGTAGAAGCACGGGAACGATGGATGCCGGATCCGTCGTGATTCCAAAGAACACGAAAAACACGGTGGCGAACAGGTCGCGTAGCGGCGAGAGCACTGTAGTAGCGCCGTGGGCGACCGGGCCGGACAACGCGATCCCTACCAGGAACGCACCGACTGCGGCCGATACGCTTACCTGTTCTGCGAGCCCGGCCACAAGCATGGTCAGCCCGAGCACCCCCAGCAATAGGGGTTCGGCATGGTGGGATGTAAAGACCTTCGAGAGAAGTCGCCCGTGCCGCAGCGCCAAATAGAGGATGACAACGACCACGCTCACCGCGATCACAACGGTTGTTGCGCCTTGCAGCAGGCCCGCGCCTATGACCAGTGCAGACAGGATCGGCAAGTAAAACGCCATAGCGAGGTCTTCGATCACGAGGATCGACAGCACCACCGGCGTCTCACGGTTGCCCAGACGGCGCAGGTCGCGCAACACTTTCGCAATCACACCCGACGAGGAGATCCAGGTTATCCCGCCCATCGCGACCGCGGCGAGAGCGCCCCAGCCGAGGACCAGAGCAAAGGCCGCGCCGGGAATCGCATTGAGCAGGCCATCCCAGATTCCTGGCACCCTAGCGCGCCTCAGGCTTGTGATGAGTTCGGTGGCCGAGTACTCGAGCCCCAGCATCACGAGCAGCAGAATTACCCCGATCTGGGAGCCAACAATAAAGAAGTCGTCGCTGGCGCTGAGTGGTAGGAAACCGCCATGCCCGACAGTAAGGCCCGCCAGCAGATAAAGCGGAATGGGGGAGAACCCGAACCGGATCGCAACCCTACCGAGCAGGCTGAGAATAAGTAGGAGGGCGCCCACCTCGATCAGCAGCACGGTTGTCGGGTGCATCGTTCAGCTAGCTCGGTCCGCGGTTGATGAGAGCGCCAAGGGCGTCAAGTCCCTTGCGCGTGCCGACGGCGACGATCACGTCGCCGCTCGCGAACAGAACATCGGGGGTCGGGGACGCAATGACCGTGTCGCCGCGCACGATCGCGACAATCGACGAATGGGTCAGCGTGCGAGCCTTGGTATCGCCCATCGGGCGCCCTACAAACCCGGAATCCTGTGGCAGCGAGATTTCTTCCGTGAACAGGCCCATTGTGCGCCCGCTGAGGCTCGACAGCCGACTGAGACTGAGGGATGCCCCCAGCACCTCCGCGAGCGCGGCCGCTTCTTCTTCCGTCAGTGGGATGGTGTCTGTGCTGGCGTCAGGATCATCGACATCGAACAATGCGAGTTCGCGCTCGCCGTCACGGTGAGACACCACTGCCACTCGTCGGCCACTCTGGGTGATGACGTCGTTGCGCACGCCGATTCCCGGCAGGTCGACACGTTCTACGCGTACTGGCACGAATCCAAGTTAGCAGTGCCGAGACGGTGCACGAATGACGGAAGGTTACGCAGCAACCCCCGCCGAAACCCCGTACTTCTTCATCGACGTCTCGACGATGGTGAGGCCCTCAAGCCCGGGCATCCGGGAGATGTGCTCATCGAGCTTGCGGATCTCGCGCAGACCCTCTTCGCCCGCGAAGATGTGGCCCATCACGTGGGTGACCTCGGCGGCATCCGTCACGCTTGACCCAACCGGACCCCACGCATTCTTCAGGGCGAAGCGAGCCAGAATCTGGGCCTTCCTGCTCTTGGCGAGGCGGTCGCGCGCCTGGGTCGCGTAGAAGGCGACGTGGCGGGCCTCCTGCTTGGCGATGCGCTTGAGCAGCACCGCGAGCACGGGATGCTGCTCGAGCTCGGCGAGCCGGTTGTAGGCGGCGACGGCCGACCACTCGTTGGCGGCCCCCCAGATCATGTGTACGGCGATGAAGTCTTTGCCAACGATGTTTCCGAGTACGGATTGCTTGATCGGGTCGAGGCGATCCTTCCAGCCCAGCTTGAGGCGCGTCGCCTTGAGCTCGTCGAAGTCCACTGTGATTCCGTGGGCGCCGAGAACAGCCGCTAGCGCTTCGCCATGCCAGAACTCCTCGCGGTTCCACATGGTCATGAAGGCCGAGACGTCGGCCTCCTTGTGCGACGGGGTGACGAGCAGGTCGCGCAGGTAGCAGACCGTGTGGTACTCGATGTCACACATGTAGCGCAGCGCCCGCAGCGTCGCCTCGGGCAGTGGGTTGGTTTCGAAGTCGCCGAAGTCTAGGTCTTGCCACACCACGCTCTTGGAGGTAGCGGTGTAATTGTCGATGTCAAATGCCATGGGATGCTGCGGGCGCAACCGTCTCGGTCGACGCGCTTCCTTCCGTGCTCGTTGTGTCGGATTCTAGGCTCTCAACCTGACGCGGAGCCGATGACCGACGTTTCCAATCGGCAACACTCCAGCGCTTTTCTTGGGCGTGCCGGTACAGCTGGATATCGGGGTTTACCGCCGTCGGATTGCCGACGAGCTGCAACCAGACGAGGTCGGCGTGGCTGTCGCCGTAGCCGTAGGACTGGCTGAGGTTGAAATTGTTCTTCTCGGCGTAGTGGCGAAGCCAGGCGGCACGCGCCTCGTCGACGAGCGGGGGATCCGCGAGGAAACCGGTGAGCACGCCATCCTTCTCCTGCATGCTCCCCGCGACGACCTCGTCGAAGTAGGGCAGGAACGGCTGCACCATGAGGTCGATCGTGCCGGTGACCAGAATCGTTCTGTGGCCGGCATCACGGTGCTGTTGCACGCGGCGTAGCGCATCGGGCAACGCGCGGCGCATCATCGCGCGACCGAAGGGGCCGCGCACGAGGCGCTCGATCTCGGTGACCTTGAAGCCCTTGTAGCG
>JBBQZJ010000183.1:0-4968 GCA_038207805.1 Actinomycetales bacterium
CACCCGAGTAGAGAGCATCCCCGGACTGACGGACCTTTAGGGCTAGTTGCTGCTAGGCAGCAAGAGCGAGGTCAGTGCGCTTAACATTGGCACTTATTTTTTGCAGAGGTCGTTTACGAGATAACCCTGCATCCTCGACCCGCTTCTCGCAGTTTTGCAGGCAATGTCGAAACCGATCATCCCCATGCTTCACACCGATTGGTGCGGGTCACTATCGCACTGTTGAATTGTCAAACCCGCACGCGACGTGCGCAGGGGGCAGTCTTCCAGTCTACGCCGCTATTGTGCACCGTGCCACTGTCGTTGTTGCATGACAGGATCAGATCATGGCAGACACAATAATCACCGTTCAGGGCGAGCACTCGGCCTGGTACCCCGCCGAACGTGCCACCGTGCGCGCGACAATCATTGTCGATGGTCCGAAACGCGACGCCGTGTTTGCGGGCGCGGTTTCGGCATCCGACGCGGTGCGCGCGTCGATCGAGGCGCTGTTCGATAAGACCGCGGGGCCGGTGACCTGGTGGACATCGGATAGCGTTCGGGTCTGGTCAGATCGACCGTGGAACAGTGACGGGAAGAGGCTGCCGCTGGTCTTCCACTCCGCCATCGACGTCTCCGCCAAGTTCCTAGACTTCGACGAGCTCTCGCGCTGGGTCGAAGCGACGGCGGCGATCGAGTTCGTCACCATTTCATCGATCAGTTGGGATCTCACCGAGGCCACCCGCACCTCCGTTACCGCCGAAGTGCGCTCCCGCGCGGTCAAGGATGCGGTTGCGAAAGCGACCGTCTACGCCCAGGCGATAGGGCTCGGTAGTGTCACCGCCGTCGCTCTCGCCGACCAAGGCATGCTCGGGGATCCCTCGGTGAACGCATCCGGTAGCGGCACCGCCATGCCGTATCGCTCAGCACTGAAGATGCAGGCTTTCGACGCGGCGCAGGGGCCAACTCTCGCCCTGAAGCCCGAGGAGATCGTGGTTGAATCCTTTGTGGATGGCCGATTCGTCGCGAGTTAGCTCAGGCGATAGCGGCGAGAGTGATCCCGAGTCCGACAAGAAAGATTACGGCCCCACTCGACGCCAAGGCGATCACCACACGATGTAAACTGAGGACGCCAGCGACCCCCAGCACCAGTAGTGCAAGAGCAAAAAGCACGGCAGCACCCGTGAGTTGTAGAGCTTGAGCACTGATTCGATCAACCATGCGATCCGTCACGAACGAGGCGTTTTGAAGCGATTGGGGGGTCGCGTAGAGCGCCACCGCGTAGTCGGCATCAAGGAGCGGGAAATTCTCGATGCCAAATCCAGCATCGGCCCATGCTGCCCACGGCGCTCGAAGCGCTGGACTCGCCCCCGCCACGAGAGCAGCCTGTTGGGCCGCAACGTCCGCCGCCAATTCGGGATGCACGATCAGCTCGCTCTGGAGCCCGAATGCAGCGGCCACCCGCCGATTGTCATCCTGAGAAGCCAGTTGGGCGGAGAGAATCTCGGTCAAATTGCGATCCCTCAGCTGCTGAGCTATCGACTCGAGATCGGAGGACTCCTGAGAAAGCACCGAGGCCTGATACGCGCTAAAAGTCGTCGCAACCGACACCAACCCCAGGAGAACGGCAATCGAGACTTCGAGAGCCACCGAACGCCGCGTCACAGGCCCACCCCGTACGCCGACAGTGCAAGTGCTATGCCACCGACGAATACGGCGGAACCCAGCGCGAGAATACCCACTCGCACTCCCCTCGCCCTATTGACACCAGCGACACCAAGGAGAAAGAGGGCCAGGGCTTGAATCAGTGTGGCTTGCGCAAGCACTCCAGAACGGTTCTGAAGCACGTGCGACATGTCGTCAAGCACCCGACCAACCTCGCCGTACGAGCGATAGGTTCCGTCGCGGGCGACGACGTACTCGGCGTCGTCCACCGCCAGAGTGTCGGGGTCAAACCCGCCGGTCTGCCATGCGAACCAGGCGTCGGTGAATCCCGGCGTCGTGCCGGTCAGGGCTGCCTGAATCTTGTTGTCGAGAAGCAGTTGGGTAACTAAGTCTGGCTCCTCATCGCGTTGCGCCGCGAAGGCACGTGCGGTGTTCGAGGCTTCGAGGTCGGTGCGTGCCGAGAAGTCGGCCAGCACCGACTGGTTGAAGCTCACGTCGCGGGCATCCCCAGCATCGCGGGCGAGCTCGTCGGCCCCGGCATCCCAGGCTCCCGCCTGCCAGGCTCCCAGCGCTGTGACAAAAGCCACCAGGCCGAGCATGATCGCCGTGACGACGTCGAGGGTGACGGGTTGTCGATCGTCGGGCACGAGTCACATTCAATCAAAGTGAATGGCACGGGCGCTACGGTAGCGGTGTGACTGTGAACTCTGAGCCAATCGCACGCGGGCTACCGCGGTGGGCGATTGCACTTCTTGTGACAGCCGGCGCCCTCGCACTTGCCATCGGCGGCCTTATCGTCGCCGTCGTTGTGAGCATCATCTCAGAACCGCCGTTCGGCGCGACCGCACCGGCGGATGTGCAACCGGGCTCGTGTATCGCAGAGATCGGCGTCGACCTAGAGTCTTACACCGTGGTTGACTGCGACACCGCTCACGCCCAGCAGATGGTGGCCGAAATTGACCTTGGCCGCAACACCGAGCAGTACACAACCGCCAGCTCTCTGGCCAGCTATGCGGGAGAGGTATGTGCGCGGTTCTATGAGTACGGCCTTTTCGTCACGAGCGCCGCCGATGACCGCTACAAGCTTGTCGCGATCGCGGTTCCTGCCCCCGAGCTGGTCGCCTCTGGCGCGTCTCGAGCGCTTTGCAGCCTCGTTGCCGTAGACGGCTCGCCTATCGTCGGCAGCCTTTACCGGGCGATGCCTTAGGGGCCGACTACTCGTTGAGGTTCTTGCGGGTTGACATCGCGCGTTCCGCCTCGCGCTTGTCTTGGCGCTCGCGCAGCGTTTGGCGCTTGTCGTACTCCCGCTTGCCTTTGGCAATCGCCAGCTCGACCTTCGCATTGCCGTCGCTGAAATAGATCGACAGCGGAACGAGGGTGTAGCCACCCTCCTTGATCTTGTTGTGGATCTTGAGAATCTGAGCCTTGTGCAGCAACATTTTGCGCTTGCGTCGAACCGGGTGGTTGTTCCACGAACCCTGGTTGAACTCGGGGATGTGAACGGCATCCAGCCAGGCCTCGCCACCTTCAATGAAGCCGTAGCCGTCGATCAGGCTCGCGCGACCAGCACGCAGCGACTTGACCTCCGTACCCGTCAAAACCAATCCGGCCTCAAACGTGTCTTCGATCGTGTAGTCGTGGCGCGCCTTGCGGTTGCTGGCAACAACCTTCTGGCCGCGTTCCCTGGGCACGTCGTACTCCTATTCCTCGATTTCACAGCCCATCAGTCTAACCTTCGGTCGACGGTGACCACCACCGCGAGGGCGCCGACGGCGGCGAGCACTCCGGCAACGACGACAGCCAGAACCGAGGATGGGGAGAACTCGGCCGCGAGCATCGTGGATGCGGTAACCGCCAACCCCGCAGCAGGAACGACCGCAACGACACTCTCCGCTACCTCGGCGACCGTGCGGGCCCGGCGCGACCAGCCCATCGATTTGAGCACCTCGTGCTGCTCGGCCGCCCGGTCTGCACGCATCCCGCGGGCTAGCCGAGCGAGGAGGGCTGCCGAGGTCAGACCAACGGCCAGCAGCGCGCCCTGCGGCAACCACGCCCGCAGGGACGCAAGGGCCCCTAGGTCGGTCGGACCGGCCGCTCGGCGCCCCTCCACGAGAATCGTCGCGCCAATGGCGACAATGCCGCACAACAACACGATGGCGAGCGACAGCGACAGCGTCGCCGCAAGGTTGGTTCGAGCCCGACGAAGTCCGAACGACACCGGGCCGCTGATGCGTCTCGTGCGGGCGCGGAAGCGCTCGGTTCGGGCGGACCCGATACCCCCACTGACCGACACTGCCGACGTCACGATCACTAGGGCGAGCGCAATCGCGGCCGACACGGCGACCACGAGCGGGGTCGAAGTGACTGCGACTGCCGCCGCGCTGACCACTGCCAGTGCGCCCACCGCGATGAGTTCCTCGGCAGCAAACCACCCCGCGACCTGCCGCCGCCGCCACCCCTGCGTACGCATCACTGCCGCTGTCGCGCGGCGGCCCGGGATCGACCCGAGCTGAACGGCAGCCAGAATCGCGCCCACCGCGGCCGTGGTGAGAGCCACGAGCGCCACGCTGGTCGCTGAAACACCCGCCTGTGCCTCGATCACGGCACCCAATCGCGACCAGCGCTGCTCGATTGTTCCCGCATCGTCGATGATCTGCATCCCGCGGTCGTCGAGGGCTGCGGTCGCGTACCCGGTTACCGTCACCGGCACAGTCTGCGGCGAGGCACCCGCCATGATGGTCGCCGTGAAGCCGAGTGATCGCAAACCGACCACGGCATCCAGCAAGCGTTGCTGCGCATCGGGGGTGAAGTCGTCGATGCCCTGCACTCGCACCCGGATCGAGGAGATCGGGCGCTCGACCGACCACTTGTCGAGCATTGCGATATCGCCGATTGCCACATTGTTGGTTCCCGGGATGCCGTATCCGGTCAACGACGTCGGCAACTCCTGCGGCGCCACTGGCTCGCCACTGGCATCGGCCACGAGCACGGGTGAGGGCACGTCGTACCCGCCCAGGGGGGCGTATGCCGCAGCGGAGGTGATGGCCGAAAGGTCATCCTGGGTGTAACCGCCGACGACGCTGATGCGATCCTCGAGGCGCCGTTGCTGCTCGCTCAGCTTGGATGTCAATGATCCGAACACCGTGCTGTACGCGGTCACGGACCCTAAGGGTGCCCCGCGCGACAACGGTGCCTCGACGTACTGGGTACCCGCGAGGTAGCCACGGGGGAGAAGCTCGATCCCCTCGTTGGTCTGTGTAACATCGTCCGGAACACGATAGCGAGCCTGCGCCACCGACCGCGGACCGGAGCCGGTCTGGGCAA
>JBBQZJ010000184.1:0-4903 GCA_038207805.1 Actinomycetales bacterium
GAGTGTCGAACCAGTCCTCGTTTTCGAACGGGTAGTGCACCTGCGCGAACGGCATCGAGCCGGAGTCGAACCAGACGTCGAGCACGTCGGGGATGCGTCGCCTTGTGGATGCAGCCGTCGGGTCATCCGGGTTGGGTCTGGTCAGTTCGTCGATGTACGGACGGTGCAGGTCGGGCTCGCCGTCGGCGTTGAGTGGCAGGCGTCCGAAGTCGGCCTGGAGCTCGGCGAGCGATCCGTAGACATCTACCCGGGGGTAGTCGGGGTTGTCGCTCTTCCACACCGGGATGGGCGATCCCCAATAGCGGTTGCGCGAGATCGACCAGTCGCGCGCATTGGCGAGCCACTTGCCGAACTGCCCGTCTTTGACGTTGTCGGGAACCCAGGTGATCTCCTGGTTGAGCTCGCCCATGCGGTCACGGAACTCGGGAACTCGCACGAACCAGCTCGACACCGCCTTGTAGATCAGCGGATTGCGGCAGCGCCAGCAGTGCGGGTAGCTGTGCTCGTAGCTCGCAACGCGAAGGAGCCTGCCATCGGCGCGCAGCTTCTTGATCAGCGTTGGGTTCGCGTCGAAGACCTGAAGGCCGGCGACATCCTCGATGATCGGCAGGAAACGGCCTCCGTCGTCGACCGAGATAATGACGGGGATGTCGGCGGCGGCACACACGATCTGGTCGTCTTCACCGTAGGCCGGGGCCTGGTGCACGATCCCGGTGCCCTCGCCGGTGGCGACGTAGTCGGCCACCAAGATCTGCCAGGCGTTTTCAGTGCGCCACTCGGCTGCATCCGCGTAGTAGTCCCAGAGGCGGGCGTAGCGCACGCCCTCGAGGTCGCGACCGGCGAGGGTGCGCGTGATCGCCGCGGTGGCGGCATCCGCCGACTCGTAGCCGAGGTCTTTCGCGTAGGCGCCGACAGTGTCAGCCGCGAGCAGAAACTCGGCGACGCCCTGCTCATCGGTGATCGAGCCTGTCGAGCCCCCGGCACCGAGGGGCCCACTAGGCACGACTGCGTATTCGATGTCGGGGCCGACAGCGAGCGCGAGGTTGGTGGGGAGGGTCCAGGGCGTCGTCGTCCAGGCGAGCGCCTTGACGGCGGTCAAGCCCAGCGCCTCGGCCTTGGCTCCGTCGAGCGGGAAGGTCACCGTCACCGACTGGTCTTGGCGCATCTTGTAGACGTCGTCGTCCATCCGCAGTTCGTGATTCGACAGCGGTGTCTGGTCGCGCCAGCAGTAGGGCAGCACGCGGTAACCCTCGTAGGCCAGGCCCTTGTCGTGCAGGCGCTTAAACGCCCAGATGACGCTCTCCATGAACGAAGGATCAAGCGTCTTGTAATCGTTCTCGAAGTCGACCCAGCGGGCCTGACGGGTGACGTACTCCTGCCACTCCTTGGTGTACTTGAGCACCGACTCCTTGGCTGCAGCGTTAAACGCGGCGATGCCCATCTGCTCGATCTGGCTCTTGTCGGTGATGCCCAGCTGCCGCTCCGCCTCCAGTTCGGCGGGAAGCCCGTGGGTGTCCCAGCCGAACCTGCGGTGCACTTGCTTGCTGCGCATGGTCTGGAAACGAGGGAAGAGATCTTTCGCGTACCCGGTCAGGAGATGACCGTAGTGCGGGAGTCCGTTCGCGAACGGCGGGCCGTCGTAGAACACCCACTCGGGAGCGCCCTCGCGATTGTCGACGGATGCCCGAAAGGTCTCGTCTTGGCGCCAGAAGGAGAGCACCTGCTCTTCGATATCCGGAAAGCGAGGGGACGGCGGAACCGACTCATCGGGGGTGTGGCGGGGGTACGTCATCTCGGGGCTCCTGTGTGCATCTCGCTAGCACGAGGACGACATTGCTTACGCTTTGCCGCGGTACCACCCCGCTTGCGGCCCCTGCGGACCACCACTCAACCTGCCTGTTCGGTTCTAGTGACCACAACCGTTGGGTGAGTAGCCGCGCCAAGCGGCGTATTGAAACCAACAATCACAGCGTTCTTCCGAAGGCTCCCCGCTGATAACGGATCACTGCCTGTGTGTTTATTGTACGCGCTGCGCGAGCCAGTTCAGCAGGGCGCCGACTCATTCCCATGCCGCCCTGATCAGTGCCCCCAGCGCATTCGGGGTGAGTTCGAGCTTCTTTGCTTCGACGACGAGCGTGTCGACGAGCACTGCCACCTTGGCGTAGTTCTTTGCACGATCCGCGACGATTGCGCCCCGCCCGCGCCGCAGGTCGATGAAGCCTTCGTCGCGAAGGATTTGGTAGGCCCGCAACACGGTGTGGACGTTGACGTCGAGCGACTGCGCGAGGGTGCGTGCTGCTGGCAGTCGCTCGCCGGAGACAAGTTCACCCGACATGATCTGCCCTCGAACACCCGTGACGAGTTGCTCGAAGAGCGGCAACGTCGAGGCGCTATTCACAGAGAGGAGCATGTGGCTCAGTCTATTGTTCTATTTGCACTAGAGCAATCGGGAGGGTGACGACCGCCCAGAAACAGTTGTTGTGCGAGCGCGCTGGTTCTAGGCTGTGCGTAATCCGGGGGTATTTGCCCGATTCCGCGCCAGCAGTCAAGGGACCCATGAGCGACGACACACCCACCCAAAAATTCGATCCAACCGGGGATGCGCCGACCGAGCTCATCGGCGGTACGCAGGCCGCGCCCGACGGTACGCCCGACCCCGCCGCCGCAGGCGCCGGCGGTTCGCGGCGCATGCTCATCATTCTTGGGGCGGTCGGTGGGGCACTTCTGATCGCGGTGCTCATCCTTCTGATTCTCCTTCTCACCCGCCCGGCGTCGTCATCCACGCCCACACCCACGCCCAGCGACAGCGCGAGCCCCACGCCGAGTTCGAGCCCCACTCCAACAACGACGCCTTCGGCTACCCCTACACCCGCACCCACGCCGACTCCGGCTCCCACGACTCCGCCTCAGGCGACGGGCCCGCGGTTCAGCTCGTTCGATGCTCCCTCTCAGGAGAATGGCTGCTCGGCAGGAACCATCAACTTCACTCCGCCAGTGCCGACGGTCCAGGTTTCCTGGGCGACCAAGGGGGCTGACGAGGCGTGGATCGTCATGGGCGACAGCGACGCCGCCGACTCACAATTCATGCAGATCCCACTGAATGGCAACCAAAGTGACTTCCAGTACCCGCTCTACTTCAACTGCAGCGGCGACAGCCAGGAGTACACGATCACTCTGGTCGGACCAGACGGCGAACACGTTAACAAGCGCTGGACCGTACAGAACACGGGCGAGAAGTTCTAAATGTCCGACCCGCCGTCGAGCCCGAAGAAGCGAAACACGCTTGTCATAGCCCTCGCTTCTACTGGTGGGGTCTTGCTGCTCGCCGTCGTGGCCCTCGCCTTCTTGCTGATCGGGCGCGGTCTCGGTGGCGGTGCGGATGCCGCGGCATCCCCCAGTCCGCAGGACGCGCCGAGTCAGACTCCGAGCCCAACCCCGACGCCCAGCGCGACCCCCGAGCAAGCTGCACCGCAACCCGTGGACAGGAGCCCACGGTTCACCGAGTTCACCGCCCAGACCGAGGTGCAGTGTCCGAATGAAGGCGACAAGCCGGAAATCATGGTCAGCTGGTCGACGGCCAACGCCGTCGAGGTCTGGTACACGTCGGGCGATGACGACGCGAAAGACGACAACTACATGCAGGTTCCGCTGACGGGCAGCCAAGCCAACTTCACCGATGAGCACCTATTCCCCTGTGCACACCGCGGCACTCAGGACTACACGATCACGCTTGTGGGACCGGGCGGCGAACACGTGAGCGAGCACTGGACCGTAACCGACCTGAACTGGCAAGGCTAGGTGCTCGCGCGGGCGGTCACGGTGGTCGCCACCGCGATTCTCACGGTGATCGTCGCAGGCGGCCTTGTCGCATTGGCGCCTCCCGCGCCAGCTGCCGCTGCCACTCCCGTCGTCGCCCTCGAGTACGCGACTGCTCCAGGCGGGCGCTTTCTCCCGGTCATCCGGGTGTCGATCAACGGAAGTCCACCGTTGCGGATGCTCGCCGACACCGGGTCGAACATCCTAGTGACCTTTCCCGGCGCCCTCGACGGCGTCACGACACCCGTCGACAACACCGGGCTGGCGCACACCGCGAACTACACCGGAACGCAGGCGATCGGTACCATCGCGGGGGCAACCGTGACCGTGGATACCTCGGCGGGACCGATCTCCACCGCAGCGCCGGTCTGGTTTCTGGATGCGGCGAGTTGCGACCCCGACTGCTTGGGCGATGCAATCGACGCCCACCTCGACGGAATCTTTGGGCTCAGTCAGGGGCAGCTCACCGTGACAGATCCGTCCGGCCCGACCGACTACCCCCTGTTCAGCCCGCTGGCGCAGCTGCCCGGCGACAGCGGTGAGGGGTACACGGTACTCCTGGGCGAGTCGGACGGCACAATGGAGCTGGGGCGGCCCGCTGTCGTGCCCGGCGATACGGTGCTCCAGCAGATTCTCCTGGCGGGCACGTACCCAACGGGGCTCCCCGAGTACTTCAAACGAGTTCCGATGTGCTTCCAGGTTGACGGCCTCGGCACGTGCCTCGACACCACCGTCGACTCGGGCGAATTCACCGCGAGCCTCATGGGGGCGCAGTTCGCGGCATCCCCCGACATTACGCTTCTTGCACATCCGGTTCACGTTCCCGGCGTTGATATCACCAAGGAGGGGGCCGTCAATTCCGGCGTCGGAATCGGCCTCGCGCTGACGGCCAGTGGCCCGCCCTTTGCGCAATGGATAACGGGCACCCCACCGCATCAGATGGAGTACTACTCGACGACTGGCGAAGCGTTTCTCAATACCGGCAACGGGTTCTTCATCGGGCGGAGCATCGGTTTCGATAATACGAACGGTCACGTCGTCATTGCCGCGAGCACGCTGGCGCCCTCCGCTCCAACCGTTCACGCGG
>JBBQZJ010000185.1:0-4882 GCA_038207805.1 Actinomycetales bacterium
GTCGAGCTTGAAGTCGCCGGTGTGCACGATGTTACCCATGGGTGTGCGGATGAACATCCCCACCGCGTCGGGAATCGAGTGATTCACCGCGAAGAAGTCGAAGCCAAAGGGGCCAAGCGATATGTGACTGCCGTCCGTTACCTCGCGAAGCTTGGTCTTCTTGAGCTTGAGCTCGTCGAGTTTGCCCTGGATGAGCCCTAAGGTGAGCTTAGTGCCAAGCACCGGCACCGGCCTGTCCAGCGCCTTGAGCAGGTACGGCAGCGCTCCGGTGTGGTCTTCGTGGCCGTGAGTGATCACGATTGCGCGGAGCTTGGCCTGGCGCTTCACCACATAGGAGAAGTCGGGCAGGATCAGATCCACCCCGGGGTGGTCGTCGTCGGGAAACATGATCCCGGCATCGATGAGCACCATGTCGTCACCGAACTCGATGACGGTCATGTTCTTGCCGATTTCGTCAAGCCCGCCGAGCGGGATGACACGTAGTCGATTCATCTTCTGAGGCATGCGGTTAGGCGAGCCTCCTTCCGACCGCATTCGCGGTCTTTCGCGCGGCGCATCTTGTGCGCCACCTATGGGTACTTCTGCCGTCACCCGCGAGGGCGGCGGTTATCAGTCTTCTTGGTACGCGGCAGTACAGGTCGAGTCGAGACTCGCGCGTGACAACCGCTTCAGTTGAGCACCCCGACGTGCCGCATGACCTGCTGCAGCTCCTCGGTTTGTGCATCCGTGGCCTCAATCAGCGGCAACCTGCATCCGCCGACCGGGAAGCCCTGGAGGGCGAGCGCTTTCTTCACCATAATAGGGTTGCTGGTGATGAAGAGGACCTTCATCAACGGCATCAGCTCGAGGTGGACGCGTAATGCACGCGTGTGGTTTCCGGCCGCTTGCGCCTCAACCATCTCCTTGAATCGGGATCCGGCAACGTGACTCACTACGGAAATGACGCCGGTGCCACCGAGTCCCATCATGGGAAGCGTGAGTTCGTCGTCGCCGGAAAAGACCTCGAAACCCTCAGGTGCGCCGTCAATCACCGCAGCGGCCTGTGAGAGATCAGGATTGGCCTGCTTCAACCCGACGATGTTCTCCACATCGTGGGCCAGCCTGAGAATCGTCGACGGTTCCATGTTGATGACGCATCGTCCCGGAATGTTGTAGAGAATCACGGGCAGGTCGACGGCCTCGGCGATAGAGCGGAAGTGCCGGTACAGGCCCTCCTGCGGAGGCTTGTTGTAGTACGGCACAACCGCAATGATGCCGTCCACGCCCAGACGGGACACGTCGCGAGCGAAGTCGACCGAGTCGGCGGTGCAGTTGTCGCCAGCATTGGCGATGACGGGAATCCGGCCCCCGACCGCCTCGATGACCGCCTTGAAGAGCTCGATCTTCTGCGGATAGAAGACCGTGGGCGACTCGCCCGTGGTGCCGCAGACAACTAGGGCATCGCTGCCGTCCTCGACCAGCTTGACCGCCAATTCTTGCGCGCGCGGCAAATCAAGCTCCAGGTCAGGAGTGAACGGCGTGACCATAGCGGTGATCATCCGGCCGAAGCGCGGCGTTCCCATCTCTGTGTTTCCCCTCGTGAGCGGTCCCGAACGAATCAGGTCCGATGTGTGGCTTCTCTGGGCCCATTGTGCCACACCGCACTGACATCCGCCCGCGCGACGACAGCGCGTAGCCTAAGCGTCAATCAAACGCCTGCTACGAAATCCCCTCGCCTACGGGCGCGCTCCCAGCTGGAATCCAGCGTGAAGGACCCTGACCGCAAGCTCGGTCTGGTCGGCGGCGATGAGCACCGAAATGGTCGTGTGCGAGTCGGCGGCCTGGTAGATATCCACGCCAGCTGCCGAGAGAAACTCCGCCATCCGCGCCATGACCCCGGGAACGCCGTGCATGCCCGCGCCCACTAGGGTGACCTTCGCGAGTCCTGTGCGCGCATCGTAGGGCAGGCCCAGTCGATCGAGGATCGAGGTGGCCGCCAACAGCGTCGCGTCCTGAACCGTGAAGACCAGCTCGTCCCCCACCGGCGTGAACATGTCGAGTGAGACTCGGGCGTCGGCCATGAGTCGGTAGATGCGCGTCTGGGTGACCATGTGCCGTTGCGTGCCCTCTGGCGAGAACAGCCGCACGCGAATTCGGGCTACGCCAATGGTGTGGCTGATCGCGGTTGCGACGCGGTCCGGCCGGTAGCCCGCGATGTCGGCCACGAGCGTTCCATTGTGGTCCGAGAACGTCGAGCGCACCCTCAAGGCGATGCCGCTGTTGAGCGCCAGTTCCGCCGCCGGAGTGTGGACCACTCCGCTGCCCGCCTTGGCCATCTGGAAGAGTTCGTCGGCGGTGATTACGTCGATCACCTGAGAGCCATCGCAGGCCCGAGGATCCGCAGTCATGACGCCGTCGACGTCGGTGTAGATCTCGACCACCTCGGCAGAAAGCGCTACGCCCAGCGCGCACGCCGAGGTATCGCTGCCGCCTCGGCCCAGTGTGGTGGTGCGCCCGTCCTCGGACATGCCCTGGAAGCCCGCGACGACCGGGATGCGACCGGCGTCGACCGCACTCAGGAGGCCGCCGGGGAAGACCTCCGTGACCGATGAGTTGCCAGGCACGCCATCGGTCACAATGCCGGCTTCGGGTCCCGTGAACGCCACAGCATCGAGCCCAGCCGCGCGCAGCTCATGCGCGACGACAACAGCCGAGATCGTCTCGCCCACGCTCGCGAGCAGGTCGTTTTCGCGTTCGTTGGGGGGTAGCTCGGCGACCAGGCTGAGGAGCGTGTCGGTCGCGTAGGGCGCGCCGTTGCGGCCCATCGCCGAGACCACCACGACCGGGGCCTTGCCCTCCTCAACCGCTTGACGAACGCGCGCCGCGAGGGCGGTGCGACCGGACTCGTCGGCGACGGAAGTTCCGCCGAACTTCATGACGACGATGGGCTTGCGCGCCGTGACGATGGGAAGAGGTTCAGTCGGCGGCACCGGCTACTCCCCCATCAGCTGTTCGAGGCCGATGACCAGGCCTGACTGCGATCCGACTTCGCGGACGGCAAGCACCACGCCCGGCATGAAGCTGGTGCGGTCGATGGTGTCGTGGCGAATCGAGAGCGTCTGGCCTTGACCGCCAAAGAGGACTTCCTGGTGCGCGACCAGACCGGGAAGGCGGATCGAGTGCACGTGCACACCGTCGACAAGCGCACCGCGAGCTCCCTCGAGCCCGGGAAGCTCGGTGTCGCGGCCGGGCGTTGCAGGCGCCTGCGCGCGGGCCGCTGCGACCAGCTGGGCAGTGCGCAGTGCGGTACCGCTGGGGGCGTCGGCCTTCTGGTCGTGATGGAGCTCGATGATCTCAACATGCGGCATGAACCGCGCGGCCTGCTCGGCAAAGCGCATCATCAGAACGGCGCCGATGGCGAAGTTGGGCGCGAAGAACAGCGCGGTTCCCTCGGGGGCGAGCGCGGCAAGCTCGGCGAGCTTCTCCGGTGACAGGCCCGTCGTGCCGACGACGCAGTCCACGCCGGCTGCCAGCGCCACCCGCAGGTTGCCCTCGACGACCGTCGGGTGCGTGAAGTCGACCATGACATCGGGTTTGAACTGCGCGATGACGCCAGCCAAGTCCGACAAGCACTCGATGGTCACGCCGGTCACGCCACTCTCGACGCACACGCCCGAGGCGCCCGGGTCGATGCCGGCAACGACTTCCATGCCGTCAGCAGCGCTCACCGCGCGGACGACTTCTCGTCCCATCCTACCGGCGGCGCCAGCTACCAGAACGCGGATCATGAGGCGTCGCCCTCCATGATGGCGTTGATGGCGTCGGCATCCACCGGGCCGATCACCGAGAGTGCCTGATGGCCGCCGAGCGCATCTCCCGCGACCCGCTGCACGTCGCCCAGCGTCACCGCGTCCAGGCGCTCCATGATCTCGTCAATCGAGAGGATCTCGCTCCCCGTGGTCTCGGCCTCGCCTAGGCGCATCATCCGACTCGTCGTCGATTCCATGCTCAAGGCACGCCGTCCCTTGGATCCTTCTCGGACACGCTCAAGCTCAGCCTCGGTCACGCCTTCGGCGATGATCTTGGCCATCTCGTGTCGGATGATCGTGATGACTTCCTCCGTGTTGGCGGGCTGAGTTCCCGCATACACGCTGAACTGCCCCGACCCCTGGAAGAGCTGCGGCGAGGATCCGACTGCGTAGGCCAGACCGCGCTTCTCGCGGATCTCGTGAAACAGCCGAGATGCCATTCCGCCGCCCAGCACCCCATTGAGAAGTCCCAGCGCGAACCGGTCAGGGTGATCGGAACCAAACGTCTCCGTGCCCAAGACGATGTGCGACTGCTCGGTGTCCTTGCGCATCACGTTGATGGTCATGTGCTCGAGTACCGGCGCAGGTGCCCGCGAAGAACGCGGTCCGTCGGCCAGAGCGAGCCCTCGCTTCGCCGCATTAACGATGGCCTCGTGATCCACGTTGCCGGCCGCCGCGACGATGGCGTTGCCCGTCAGATAGTGGTCAGTCCGAAATGCCGAGAAGTCCTCATGCGTGAAGCCGCCTACTGACTCCCGGGTGCCCAGCGTCGAGCGGCCGAGCGGATGCCCTGGCCACAGGATCTCATCGAACAGCTCGTGCACGTGATCGTCGGGGGTGTCATCCCGCCGGGCGATCTCCTCGGTAACAACCTTGCGCTCGAGGTCGATCGCGCCATCCTCAAGAGAAGCTTTGCTCACCATGTCGCCCAGCAGATCGAACGCCGTGTCGAGCTGCTCGTCAACGAACCGAGCGTAGTAGGCGGTGAACTCCTTCCAGGTGAATGCGTTGAACTCCGCACCCATGGTTTCGAACTCCTCCGAGATGTCCTTGGCAGTGCGCGTCGGCGTGCCTTTGAACATCATGTGCTCCAT
>JBBQZJ010000186.1:0-4860 GCA_038207805.1 Actinomycetales bacterium
CGCACATCTCCCAGCGAACTGATCGGAGGGTCACCATGAAGATCGGCTTCGTCGTCAACGACGTCCAGACCGAGGTTTCCGGATACACCACTACACGTCTCGCCTTTGCCGCGACACGCATGGGTCACGAGTCGTGGCTCATGGGCGTGGGCGACTTCTCCCACCGCGCCGACGGGACGATCGGGGCCACAGCCCGTCGGGCATCAGGTAAGAGCTACCGGTCACTCGAGGCGTACCTGTCCAACGTCCAGGGGGCGACGGCGACCCAGGAGCGGATCACCGTCGACGATCTCGACGTCCTGATGATGCGCAACGATCCGGCTGCCGATTCCACCGAGCGACCCTGGGCAGTGACCTCGGGGATCCTCTTCGCCCAGCTCGCCGTGACCCACGGGGTGCTGGTGGTCAACGACCCATCCAGCCTCGCCAACGCAATCAACAAGACCTACTTCCAGCACTTCCCCGAAGCGGTTCGTCCCCGCACGCTGATCTCTCGCGATCGTGACGAGATTGCGGCATTCGCCCGCGAACTCGGGGGTGCCGCGGTGCTCAAGCCGCTTCAGGGATCGGGCGGAGCGAGCGTATTCATGCTGTCGACGGAGGATGCTCCCAACCTCAACCAGATGCTGGAGGCAATCGGGCGCGACGGCTACATCGTCGCCCAGGAATTTCTGACCGAAGCGTCGAAAGGCGACGTCCGGATCTTCGTCATGAACGGGCAACCGCTGAAGATCGGCAATCAGTACGCCGCGTTCCGGCGGGTGAATGCCGGCAGCGACATCCGGTCGAACATGCACGTGGGCGGCAAGGCGAAGCGGACCAGGATGACGGACACCATGCTCGGGGTGTGCGAGGTGGTCCGCCCGAAGCTACTGGATGACGGAATGTTCCTCGTGGGTCTCGATGTCGTCGGTGACAAGCTCATGGAGGTCAACGTCTTCAGTCCCGGTGGCCTCGGATCGTGCCAGGACCTCTACGAGACCGACTTTGCCGCAGCCGTCATCGAGGCACTCGAACACAAGGTCTTCCTCGGCCCGCACTACCGCACCCTGCTCCAGAATGTCCGGCTGGCGACGATCTGACGGCGCCGAACTCGCAGAACGAGCCGGCCCGCCGAGTGGGCACAGTCGCCGACGTGGCCCAGCCGGTGCCACGAGTGAGTGTTAGGGCGGATCTACACAGGGAGGAAACAGCGAAATGACCGACATTTGGAGTTATCAATCGACGGAGTGGACGAGCGACGAGGACCTCGTCGGCTATGACGTCGAGGCCACCGACGGCAGCATCGGCAAGGTCGACGAGGCCTCTGGCGATGCCGGTCGCCAGCACGTTGTGGTCGATACGGGCTTTTGGATCTTCGGCAAAAAGCGGTTGATTCCCGCTGGCGCCATCAAGCGGATCAGTCACGATGAGGAGAAAGTGTTTGTCAGCCTCACGAAGGATCAGATCAAGGAAGCCCCCGATTTCGAAGAAACCCGTCGCGACGACGACGACTACCGCTCGACTCATGAGCTGTACTACAACCCGCACCGAGGCACGGTCTGACCGAGCCTTCGTCGCACACCCGACCCGTCGTCGGCCCCCCTTTGTAGAAGGGGCGGCGTCGGCGGTGCGAGAGCCGGCGGATTCGGCGGACGGAAGCTTCGCCCGGTCGATGAAGTGGTCGGCATAGCGGTAAATGAAGCCGGGCAAACGCCGTGCTCGTCCGGCGGCGACGCTGTTCTAATTCAGTGGCGCTCCGTCTTCGGCACGCGACAGCAGATGGCGGGGGTCCTCGACGACGAGCCGAGGGTCCGGCCGATTCCGAGCGTCGCTCGGCACGTGCTGTGTGCGAGGCCGCCGGCGGCCGTTTGGCTGAGCTGAGCAAAGCACCACTCATTGGCGGGGCTCGCACAGCGGGGGTTCGCACGGCCATGCCTCCGCCAACCACCACGACACCGTCTCCCACAGCACGACGTCGAGCTCGGCGCGGCTCGCCCGGACCCAGGACTGGGCCTCGACGTCGTGGTCGTTGGTTGGGTACAGGACGCACCCGATCACCTCGTCGCCGTCGAGTACCGAGTAGGTGAACCCGGTTCGGGCGGCGAAGTCCCCGGCGTGCCGCACGAGGTCTACCAGGTTCCGCTCGGTCGACATCTCGGTCGCCCACTTTCCGTCGGAGCTACCAGGCGCGACCCGAATGCGGGTGATGCTGGGCGTCCAGGCCTCATGGTCGCGCTCGTTGTGCTCGGGTCCGAGGCGCTCCAGCCGGAGGCGATCGGTCGCCGATTCGAGCGGCACCTCGAAGTCATCAGGGTCGAGGAGGCTCGACACGAGACGACACGACAGGGGCTCCGGCTCGGCTGCTGTAGATCGCTGCGCAGCTGGAAACGCTGGCGGGTTGGCCTCGTTGTCTCGGCGGTGACGTTCCTGGCGTTGCCGGGAATCGCTAGTGCGGCACGAGGCCGGGTGTACGCCGGCTTCTGGGAAGGTGTCGAACATGGGATTGTGTTCGGCCTTCTTGGGCCAAGCCGGGCAGTGCGCGGACGCAAACGAGCCTGTTGCGTGAGTTCGGGGCGTTTCTGCCGGCCCCTTCGACAACGTTGGCGAGCTGTACCGGATCTGGGCCAAGAAGAAGCCAACCGCATCGGCTGCTGAGAGGGAGCGCCAATAGGTCGGGGTAGTTGACCATCCACGGGTCGACGGGTTGGCCCTGTTTTCATTCAGGGTGCGATCCAATTCCTACACGACCCAGTGGAGGTCACCCTGATGCTCGCACTTCGTCCGCGCGTTGTCGACATCATCTCGCAGGCCATCGAACCTCGCCTTCCCGAGGTCGTCGATGAGCACCCACTCGGCTGTCACCGGCCACGACGCGACGACCGACTGATCGGGTTCGATCTGTCCGAAGTCTCAATCGATGGATCTCAACACAAAGCGCCCTTCGGTGGCGAAGGGACCGGCCCGAACCCCACTGATCGCCGCAAATCAGGCTGGAAATGGTCGATCGCAACCGACCGTGCCGGCATGCCGATCGGCTGAGAAATCGCTGGCGCGAACCGCAACGACTGCGTCCAGCTCGAACCCACGCTCGACGCCATCGACGCCCGAGGTCTGCTCGCCGACATCGACACCATGCATCTCGACCGCGGCTACGACAACAGCATCGTGCGAGCCCTATGCGCCGAACTTGGCCTCGACGATCTGATCCTGGCGAAGAAGCGCAAAGCCGGCAAAGTCAAAGTCGCGGTGTCGCTCGGCATGCGCTGGCCCGTCGAGCGGACGAACTCATGGTTTTCAAATTTCGGTCAGCTCCGCCGCAACCCCGACCGGTTCATCCACCACCGACTCGACTCCATCGCCCTCGCGATCAGCCTCATCATCGCGATCAAGCTCATCAAATGGGCCGTCGATCAAAGATGGCTGCATGACCTACCGGCTCTCGCTCCTAGCGTTCGGTCGCACCGACACCACGATCGACTCATCAACGTCGTCAACCGCGACCCTTCCACGACGTTGCGCGTCCACCCGCACGCCTTCTCCCATACCTTGGTATTCAGCACCCCGTCTGCCGTCCTTTCAGATTCGAGCCTTCGCCAGCGCGAAACCTGGGAATCAGACGGGGTGCACCCGCTATTAGGCCCAAAACTCACCCACAGATACAGCAGGAGCGCACCATATTGAGCGACCAACAGGTGCGCGAGGACTGCCCCCGAACGCCGGGTCGGGGGCGCATGGCGCCGGGCATGGAAGCTCACGCTCAGCCCTCGGCTACCGGTGTCACCGATCGACTGTCCGCCGAAAGTGTCCGGTTGCCGATCGTCAAGCGGACACGCTCTGGTCGGCCTGCTCGGGTTTCGGTAGTTGGAGTCAGGCCCCGATCCCGTTGCGGGTGTCGAGGACTCGGGTCGGGTCCGGGATGGGTGTGAACCCAGAACCAGCCGGGAAAAACCCTCAGACATCGGCAAGCACGTTGATCGTTGCATAGTTGAACACGCACACTTTCCGCCGGCGCCGAGCTTCGCGATGACAAGGTTCGGGATGGTCTGCTCAGCGGCACAGTTCAGGCACGACGCATGCGAGATGGGTGACAACCTGCCAGTGCTTGAGCCGACCGAGCTGAAAACTGCGGACATCCACGCAGCCCTGAAGTGGGCCCCCACCACCAGGACGCGCAACGCGCGACAAGCAACTCGCGACAGAGATCACCGCAACACATCGCGCGATCGTGGTTGTGGACCACGCGCTCGCCCTCGTCGATCTGGCGTGACCGGCCCCGAATGCCATCCGGTCGCCAGGGATTCCCGTTCACGGATCACGAACAAGGCCAGGTTCGAGGGGGCGACGAGCCGCACCCGTGGGTGGTTGCCGGGACGCCGACGGCTGTCTCAGGGGGCCGGGGGCGAAGATCGGGGGGGCCTCGGCGCCGAGTGGTACGAAGCGGCGCAGCTTGGCGCTGTCGGCGTGGCGTGGGAGCGAGGCGACGCGCTGCACCTGGACGGCGGCGGCGGGGAGGCCGATCGTGGCGAGCTCGGCGGTCAGCCGTCGTGTCAGTGCGGAGGTGTCGATGTCGTCGCCGCCGACGACGGCCAGGTCGAGTCCCTGCGGGGTCTGGTGGACCTGGTACTCCAGGACCGACGGTGCCTGGGCGAGAACTGACCGCACGACGTGGGGGTGGAGCTCGGCTCCTGCGCGCCAGCGGAACCAGTCGTCGGTCCGCCCGGCGGGCGGAGAGATGAGCTGGCCGGTCCAGGGCCGGTCATCGGCACCGTCGGGGACGAGCGCGAGCTGGTCGGTGACCTCGTAGCGCAGCAGCGGCAGCGTGCGGTTCGTCAGCACGGTGAGCAGGATCCTCTCGCCGACCACGCCGTTCGCGACGGG
>JBBQZJ010000187.1:0-4850 GCA_038207805.1 Actinomycetales bacterium
CAAGCGGTTTCAGCCGACCAAGTTCCGCGAGGGCTATGACCAAGACGAGGTCGATGATTTCCTCGACGAAATCGTCGTCGAACTTCGCCGCTTGAACCAAGAGAACGATGAGCTTCGCCAGCGAATGATGGCCAGTGACGCCCGCATGGCCGAGCTCCAGCGCAGCGCCGAGCAGGGCGGATTCCAGCAGGCTGCTCCGATGGCGGCTGCACCCGTTGCTGCACCCCCTGCCCAGCAGCCAGCGTTCGCACAGCCGAGTTTTGAGGCCGGTACCGACGTCGCCGGCATGGACCCCAACAACACAAACAACCTGCTGCAACTCGCTCGCCGTCTGCACGAAGAGCACGTTCGCGAGGGCGTCGAGAAGCGCGACGCGCTGATCGCTGAGGGACACGCAGCCGCCGCTCGTGTGGTTGCCGAGGCCGAGGCTCGCCAGCGCTGCCAGCTCTCCTCGCTCGACCAAGAGCGTCAGCAACTGGAGCGTCGAATTGAAGAACTCCGCAGTTTCGAACGCGAGTACCGCCAGAAGCTGAAGGGGTACATCGAGGGCCAGCTTCGCGAGCTCGATTCGTCCAACGAGCTGACGGCGGCGCCCGCTTCACCGGCGCCCGCGGTGGCCCAGTACTCCGCTCCGCAGGTCGCTGCGTACGACATCCAACCGTCGGATCAAGCTCCTACCAACTACACCGGCGGCTTTGCCGGAAACTGACGGCCGGCACGGTGCAGGCGCGCGGCGGATCAGTCCGCGCGCGCTCGCACTTCTTGCTGCCGTCGCCGTGGCCGTGTACCTATTTGATCGGCTCAGCAAGATTTTCGTCACCGAGAACCTCACGCTAGGTCAGCCAGTCGAGGTGCTTGGTGAGCTTCTCAAATTCACTTACGTCGAGAATCCAGGGGCGGCGTTTTCTCTCGGAAGCGGCACGACGTGGATCTTCGCGATCATCGCGGCGGGCGTCGCGGTGTTGATCGTGGTGTTTTCCCGTCGAATTCGTTCTCTGGGCTGGGCGGTTTTGTTCGGGATGTTGCTTGGCGGCACGCTAGGCAACCTCACCGACCGCCTCACGCGTGAGCCCAGCTTCGGCCAGGGCCATGTGGTCGACTTCATCCAGGTGTGGGGCTTTCCCGCGATCTTCAACGTTGCTGATATCGGCATCGTCTCCGCGATGGGCTTGTTCATCCTCCTCACACTGCGTGGCATCGGGCTCGACGGCACGCGCACCGCGCGTCCCGTGAAATCGGTCGACGCGCCTCCTCAGCCGTAACCGCGCCCATGCAGTCTCGGAGTCTTTTCGTTCCCGACGGGCTGGTCGGCCAGCGCGCCGATGCAGCGATAGCGAAACTGCTCGGCCTCTCACGCAGCTTCGCTGCCGAAATCGCTGAGGCGGGCGGGATCGACCAAGACGGTACGGTTCTGAGCAAGTCAGATCGCCTGAGTGCCGGCGGGTGGCTCACCGTCACTTGGAGTCCCAAGGTCGAGCCCGCCATTGTCCCGGTCGTCATTACCGAACTTCGGGTCGTTTACGACGATGACGATGTCGTCGTAATCGACAAGCCTCCCGGAGTCGCGGCACACCCGAGTCTTGGGTGGGACGGTCCTACGGTCTTGGGTGCCCTTGCGGGGGCCGGGTACCGGATCTCGACCTCCGGCGCAGCGGAACGCGCCGGCATTGTGCACCGTCTGGATGCGGGTACCAGCGGACTCATGGTTGTCGCCAAGAGCGAGCAGGCATACACCGCTCTCAAGTCCGCATTCCACGACCGGCAGGTCAAGAAGATCTACCATGCCGTCGTGCAGGGGCATCCAGACCCCCTGGCCGGCACGATTGACGCTCCAATCGGCAGGCACCCTGGCGCAAGTTGGCGGTTTGCCGTCACCGCCGATGGCAAAGCCAGCGTCACCCACTACGAAACGCTCGAGGCGTTCGCTCCAGCAGCGTTGCTCGAAATCGAGCTGGAAACGGGCCGAACTCACCAGATCCGCGTCCACATGGCGGCGCAGCGGCATCCGTGTGTTGGCGACGCCATGTACGGTGCTGACCCCACGCTCTCAGAGCGATTGGGCCTCACTCGACAGTGGCTGCACGCTAAGCGTCTCGGGTTCGCCCACCCGGCGACAGGCGACTACGTGGAGTTCACCAGCGACTACCCCGAAGACCTTCAACACACGCTTGAGGTACTTCGGGCGCTCTAGGGCGCGTCCACTGTATGGGTCGACGAGTCGCGGCCTAAAGTGGTAGTCCGCCCAGCAAGTGAAGAGACCTCCCGTGGCAACATCCGACTCATTCGTGCACCTTCATGTACACAGCGAGTACTCCATGCTCGACGGGGCGGCACGGGTTAGCGAATTGATGACCGCGGTCGCCGAGCAGGCAATGCCCGCTGTCGCTGTCACGGACCACGGCAACATGTTCGGCGCGTACGACTTCTGGAAACAGGCAACCGCCACGGGCGTCAAGCCCATCATTGGCATCGAGGCGTACATTACCCCGGGCACGCATCGCACTGACAAGACCCGGGTGCGCTGGGGCAGCAGCCAGCAGACCCAGGATGACGTGGGCGGCTCGGGCTCGTACACGCACATGACCATGCTTGCCGAGAACAACGAGGGCATGCACAATCTCTTCCGCCTGTCATCGCTTGCCTCGATCGAGGGGTATTACTTCAAACCCCGCATGGATCGCGAACTATTGAGTCGGTATTCGGCAGGGGTGATCGCCACCACGGGCTGTGTTGGTGGTGAAGTGCAGACTCGACTTCGGCTGGGTCAGTATGAGGAGGCGAAGAAGGCTGCTGGCGAGCTTCAGGACATTTTCGGTAAGGGCAACTTCTTCGCCGAGATCATGGATCACGGGATAGACATCGAGCGCCGCACGATCCGCGATCTGATCAGACTTGCCAAGGAACTCGACCTGCCGTTGGTCGCCACGAACGACCTGCACTACACCCATGCGCACGACGCCACAGCGCACGCGGCACTATTGTGCGTTCAATCCGCTTCGACCTTGAATGATCCCAACCGGTTCAAATTCGATTCCGAGGAGTTCTACCTCAAGTCTGCTGCCCAGATGCGAGAGCTGTTTCGAGATCATCCTGACGCCTGCGACAACACGCTGCTGATCGCCGAGCGGTGCGAGGTATCGTTCGTCAAGCGCGACCTGATGCCCCGGTTCCCGGTGCCGGCGGGCCAGACCGAGGCGACCTGGTTCGAGCAAGAGGTTGCAAGCGGGATGAGGCGACGGTTTCCGGGTGGGCCGAGTGATGCACATCTGGCTCAGGCCAAGTACGAGGTCGACGTCATCACCCAGATGGGCTTCCCCGGGTATTTTCTCGTCGTTGCTGACTTCATCGCCTGGGCAAAGTCTCAGGGCATCCGCGTCGGGCCCGGCCGCGGGTCGGCCGCCGGATCCATGGCGTCATACGCGATGGGGATCACCGAACTCGATCCCCTCGCGCACGGTCTCATTTTTGAGCGGTTCCTCAACCCCGATCGGGTCTCGATGCCCGATGTTGACGTCGACTTCGACGATCGAAGGCGCCCGGAGGTTATCCGCTATGTGACGGAGAAGTACGGTGATGACCGGGTTGCTCAGATTGTCACCTACGGCACCATCAAGGCCAAGCAGGCGCTCAAGGACTCGGCCCGGGTTCTCGGAATGCCGTACGCCGTGGGGGAGAAGCTCACCAAGGCCATGCCGGCACCCGTCATGGGCAAGGACATGCCGCTCGGAGACATTTACAACAAGGATGCCGAGCGATACAAGGAAGCCAGCGACATCCGGGCGCTCATCGAGACGGACCCCGATGCGGCTCAGGTATTCGAGACCGCCAAAGGCATCGAGAACCTCAAGCGCCAGTGGGGAGTGCACGCCGCTGGGGTTCTGATGTCGGCCGAGCCACTCATCGACGTGCTGCCGATTATGAAGCGCGAGGATGACGGCGCGATTATCACGCAATTCGACCAGCCGCCGCTGGAGGACCTTGGCCTTCTCAAGATGGACTTCCTCGGTCTGCGCAATCTCACCGTCATTGAAGATGCGTTGAAGATGATCGAGACCAATACGGGCACCGCGCTCATTATCGAGAACCTCGACCTCGACGCGGATCAGGCAACCTACGACCTGCTGGCCCGCGGAGAGACGCTGGGGGTCTTCCAGTTGGATGGCGGAGCTATGCGGGCTCTTCTCAAGCAGCTCAAGCCGACCAACTTCGAAGACATCTCGGCGGTCATAGCCCTCTACCGCCCGGGTCCGATTGGCATGAACTCGCACACGAAGTACGCGATGCGTAAGAACGGCCTCGAGCAGGTTGATGCGATCCACCCGGAGCTCGAGGAGCCACTGCGTGAGATTCTCGGCACAACGTTCGGTCTGATCGTGTATCAGGAACAGGTCATGAGTGTTGCCCAGAAGGTCGCCGGCTTCTCGCTCGGGCAGGCCGACGTCTTGCGCAGAGCGATGGGGAAGAAAAAGAAGAGCGAGCTGGACAAACTATTCGCCGACTTCGAGAGAGGCATGGTCGGCAACGGCTACAGCAAGGGCGCAGTAAAGGTGCTGTGGGACACTCTGATGCCCTTCGCCGATTACGCCTTCAATAAGGCGCACAGCGCCGGCTACGGGGTGCTGAGCTACTGGACCGGATACCTCAAGGCAAACCACCCCGCCGAGTACATGGCAGCGCTTCTCACCAGCGTCGGTGATTCCAAAGACAAGCTCGGAATGTACCTGAGCGAGTGTCGTCGCATGGGTTTGAGGGTTCTCGCGCCGGACGTCAATGAATCCAGGGTCGACTTCGCAGCAACCAACGGTGACGTTCGTTTCGGCCTCGGGGCGGTGCGCAACGTGGGGTTCACG
>JBBQZJ010000188.1:0-4779 GCA_038207805.1 Actinomycetales bacterium
TGGCATGGCACACCGAATTCCCATGAGTTTGTCGGCTATTGGTACCTGTTGTCTACCTTTAGACGTTAATTGCGCGTTACGGTAGCTAGGCACTCCCGGCATTCGCCGTGATGTAATGGTCGGAATCCGCACTCGAAGGGGAGCGCCAGTGGCACACACGAGCACAACGCCGAAGACCGGCAATCTGACCGTTCAAGAGCTGACCGTCATGGTCGCCGCACAGCAGATCGACACGGTGATCATCGCCTTCACCGACATGCAGGGGCGGCTTGTGGGCAAGCGAGCATCCGCTCGGCTGTTTCTTGAGGAGCTTGCCGAGCACGGCGCAGAGTGCTGCAACTACCTGCTCGCGGTCGACGTGGAGATGAACACGGTCAGCGGCTACGCGATCTCGTCGTGGGAACGCGGCTACGGCGACATGGCGATGATGCCCGACCTCGACACCCTGCGGCTCACCCCGTGGCTGCCGGGAACCGCAATGGTCACCGCCGACCTCACGTGGCTCGACGGCACACCGGTGGCCCCGGACCCCCGGCAGGTACTGAAGCGTCAGCTGGCGCGCCTCGCTGAGAAGGGAATGACTGCCTTTGTCGGTACCGAACTCGAGTTCATAGTCTTCGAAGACACCTTTCGAGAAGCCTGGGCGAAGAAGTATGTGGGGCTGACCCCGGCATCCGACTACAACATCGACTATGCGCTGCTGGCATCCACCCGCATGGAGCCGCTGCTGCGGGACATCCGCAATTCGATGGATGACGCTGGCATGTATTGCGAGGGCGTCAAGGGCGAGTGCAACTTCGGCCAGCAGGAGATCGCCTTCAGGTACACGGATGCCCTGGGCACGTGTGACAACCACTCGATCTACAAGAATGGCGCGAAGGAGATCGCCGACCGGCACGGCCAGGCCCTGACCTTCATGGCGAAGTTCAACGAACGCGAAGGTAACTCCTGCCACATCCACCTGTCGGTGGTCGGCAAGGGCGGGGATCCGGTCATGGCCGACAAGAACGGCAAGTACGGATTCTCCAAGCTCATGGAGCACTGGATCGCCGGACAGCTGGCGGCGATGCGCGAGCTCACCCTCTTCTTCGCCCCCAACATCAACTCGTACAAGCGCTTCGTGGAAGGCAGCTTCGCCCCGACCGCGGTCGCCTGGGGCCTCGACAACCGCACCTGCGCCCTGCGGGTCGTCGGCCACGGACGCTCCCTGCGGGTTGAAAACCGAGTGCCGGGCGGCGACGTGAACCAATACCTCGCCGTCTCGGCGATCATTGCGGCAGGGCTTTATGGCATCGAGCACAAGCTCGAACTGGAGCCGATTTTCGAAGGAAACGCGTACGTGTCAGACGCACCGCGAGTGCCGACGTCGCTGCGCGAGGCCGCGGCTTTGTTCGCCGGTTCGGAGATTGCCATCGATGCCTTCGGTGAGGATGTCGTTGCTCACTACCTCAACAACGCACGCATCGAGCAGGCGGCCTACGACTCCGCCATCACCGACTGGGAGCGGGTGCGCGGCTTTGAGCGATTCTGAATCTCCACAGGCTCTATCCTCGAAGCCCATCGTCGGACTGACTACGTACCTGGAGCAGTCACAGACCGGGGTGTGGGACGTTCCTGCGTCGTTCCTGCCAAAGGTGTACTTCGAGGCCGTGACGAAGGCCGGCGGGATTGCGGTCTTGTTACCGCCGCAGCCGGTCGACGCGGCGATCGCGGATCGCGTGCTCGACGGCATCGACGGGCTCATCATCACGGGCGGCAAAGACGTGGACCCGGCACGATACGGCCAGGAACGTCACCCGGCGACCGATGAGCCGCGCACCGATCGTGACGCTTGGGAGGATGCCCTGCTTCTGGCCGCAATCGATCGCGGACTGCCGTTTCTCGGGATCTGCCGCGGTGCTCAAGTTCTCAACGTCGCGCTCGGCGGCACCCTGGTACAGCACCTGCCCGACGTGATCGGCACCACCCGCTACAACCTCGGGCACGGCAATTTCGCGGTCAATGAGGTTGGCGTCGAAGGCGCAACCAAGCTCAGCCAGCTGTACTCGGGCGACGAAACCGTCGATGTGAAGAGCTACCACCACCAGGCTATTGACCAGCTCGCGGAGGGGCTCATCGTGTCCGCGCGAAGCGATGACGGAATAATCCAGGCTGTCGAGCTGCCGAACGCGGCGTTCGGCTTGGCCGTGCAGTGGCATCCCGAGGAGGACGCCGCCGAAGACGCCCGGCTGTTCGAAGGAATCGTCAATGCGGCCGCCGACTACCGGGCAGCCAAGGAGGCCAGCCGTGGCTGAGGTCTCGACGGGCTCGACCACCGGAACCACCGGAACGACCACCCTGATCAACCCGACCACGGGAGTCGAGTTCACAACCGTTCAGCAAACCTCGCTCGCGGAGGTGGATGACGCGATCGCTCGTGCGGTCAGCGCCCAGCGGGCATGGGCTGCCCTTGCTCCCGCGGCGCGGGCCGGCGCCCTGCGCGACTTTGCGGCCGTGGTGGGAGCCCACGTCGAAGAACTCGCGGCGCTCGAGGTTCTGAACTCCGGGCATCCGATCGGTCAAGCCCGCTGGGAAGCCGGGCACGTTCGTGACGTGCTCACCTATTACTCGGCCGCCCCGGAGCGCTTGATCGGCAAACAGATCCCCGTCGCCGGCGGCATAGACGTAACCTTCCTCGAACCGCTCGGGGTCGTGGGAGTTATCGTTCCGTGGAACTTCCCAATGACGATCGCGAGCTGGGGATTCGCCCCGGCGCTCGCAGCAGGAAACGCCGTGGTGCTGAAACCCGCCGAGTGGACGCCGCTGACGGCGGTACGGCTAGGCGAACTCGCAGTTGAGGCCGGGCTTCCCGCTGGACTGTTCCAGGTGCTCCCGGGCAAAGGCTCCGTGGTGGGGGAGCGCTTCGTTACCCACGAGAACGTGCGCAAGATCGTCTTCACCGGGTCGACCGAGGTGGGAAAGCAGGTCATGGCCGGCTGCGCAGCGCAGGTCAAGGCGGTCACTCTCGAACTGGGTGGCAAGAGCGCGAACATCGTGTTTGCCGACTCTGACCTCGAGAAGGCCGCGGCAACCGCGCCGTCAGCTGTGTTCGAAAACGCCGGCCAGGATTGCTGCGCTCGTAGCCGCATCCTCGTCGAGCGCAGTGCCTACGACCGTTTCATGGAGTTGCTTGAGCCCGCCGTGAAGGCTTTCACTGTTGGCGATCCGGGCGATGAGAAGACCGACATGGGACCGCTGGTGTCGAAGACCCACTTCGATTCGGTGAGCTCATACGTCACGGATGATTCGGCGGTCGCCTTCCGCGGCACCGCCCCGACCGGGCCGGGCTACTGGTTCGCGCCCACCGTTCTCACCCCGACCTCGCGAACCGATCGCGTGGTGACAGACGAGATCTTCGGGCCGGTGGTCAGTGTTCTGGCTTTCGACGATGAGGCGGATGCCATCGCGCTCGCCAATGCCAGCATCTACGGACTGAGCGGCTCGATCTTCACTCGCGATGTGGGGCGCGCGATCCGAGTCGCCCGGGGCGTCGAGAGCGGCAACCTGTCGGTGAACTCCCACTCCAGTGTGCGCTACACCACCCCGTTCGGCGGGTTCAAGCAGTCCGGTTTGGGTCGCGAACTCGGCCCGGATGCCGCTTCAGCATTCACCGAGACCAAGAACGTCTTCATCAGTACCGATTAGTCAGCTCCGAGCGACGGGCCGAAAGGGAACCACAGTGGCAGTAACCAAGATCGATCTCACCCAGCGTCTAGCCGGAAAGGTGGCGGTCATCACGGGTGGCGCGAGCGGCATCGGGCTCGCCACCGCCAAGCGCTTCGCTGCCGAGGGTGCCACCGTCGTGATCGGTGACTTCAACGCTGAGGCCGGGGAGGCAGCCGCGACCGAAGTGGGCGGGCTCTTCGTCAAGGTCGACGTGACCAACGAAGCCGAAGTCAATAACCTCTTCGACACTGCCCAATCCACCTACGGGTCGGTCGACATCGCCTTCAACAACGCGGGAATCTCTCCGCCCGACGACGACTCAATCGAGACCACCGAACTGCCGGCCTGGGATCGGGTGCAGGACGTCAACCTCAAGAGCGTGTACCTCTGCTCTCGCGCTGCACTGCGCCACATGGTGAAGCAGCAGTCAGGGTCGATCATCAACACCGCATCCTTCGTCGCTGTCATGGGCTCGGCGACCTCACAGATCTCCTACACGGCGTCCAAGGGTGGAGTGTTGGCGATGACGAAGGAGTTGGGCGTGCAGTTTGCGCGGCAAGGCATTCGCGTGAACGCACTGTGCCCCGGCCCGGTGAACACGCCCCTATTGCAAGAACTGTTTGCCAAAGACCCGGAGCGAGCTCAGCGTCGGCTTGTTCACATTCCCAAGGGGAGGTTCGCCGAGCCGGAGGAGCTCGCAGCGGCGGTTGCATTCCTCGCCAGCGACGACGCGAGTTTCATTACCGCTTCGACCTTCCTTGTCGATGGCGGCATCAGTTCGGCCTACGTGACACCGCTGTAGCTCATGGTCGACGCGGGGGACGACGTTGCCTACGAGGGCCTCGCTGACGAGGTGCTCTTTCGACCCGTGCGCAGTGGCAATTCCTTCGAGGACACCGTGGCGCGTCTGTTGCAGACCATCCGGCTAGGATTAGTGCACCCGGGGGAGCCGATGCCCTCCGAGCGGGATCTCGCCGCCCGATTCTCGGTCAGCCGGGATACCGTGCGAGACGCTATCAAGTCGCTCGCGGATGCCGGCTACCTCGTGTCGCGGCGTGGGCGCTACGGCGGCAC
>JBBQZJ010000189.1:0-4768 GCA_038207805.1 Actinomycetales bacterium
GATCTCATCACCGTCGACGCAGTCGCGATCCAGACCGATACAACCAAGCGGTACATCATGCTGAATAAGCCGGTCGGGGTCGTGAGTTCGCTGGCCGACGAGAGCGGTCGTCCCGACTTGCGAGAGTTCACCCGCGACTACGACGAACGACTCTTCAACGTCGGACGACTGGATGCCGCAACATCGGGACTGCTCGTACTCACGAACGATGGCGAGTTGGCGCACGTTCTCGCGCATCCGTCGTTCGGGGTATCCAAGACCTACATCGCTAAGGTCTCCGGCGCTGTGACCGCGCAAACGATCTCGAAGCTCACCAGGGGGATCGAACTCGATGACGGCCCCATCGCGGCGGACCGGGCACGGGCGCTGCCCGGGGCATCCCGCACCGAGACACTCGTTGAGCTGACGTTGCATTCGGGACGCAATCGCATCGTGCGACGGATGATGGATGCCGTCGGTCATCCGGTGCTCGAATTGGTGCGACGCCAATTTGGGCCACTGCACCTCGGCACCCTTGCCGCCGGACACGCCCGCGATCTCACTAAAGTGGAACTAGGCGCCCTGCTGACCATGGTGCGGTCGGCAAGCGTTGCTCCCGATGACGCCGAGTCTGATCGCGCGCAGCCCAAGCGCACAGTGCCCGACGGCGCGGCCCGGGATTCTCGAGAAGGAGAAGAAGGAGACGACGAGTGAGTCGCATTGACGGCCAGGTGCGCATCGTTGGCGCCGGGCTCCTTGGCGCGAGTATCGGGCACGCGCTCGTGCTCGCGGGAGTCGACGTCATTCTGCACGACGCGTCCCGCGCGAACCTGCGACTAGCGATCGACTATGGCGCAGGACGCGCCGCCGCTGCCGACGACTCACCCGTTCTGGTGGTCGTCGCTGTTCCACCGGATGCCACGGCCGAGACCGTCGAAGCGGAGCTCGCCGCCTGGCCGCACGCAACAGTCACCGATGTCGCAAGTGTGAAGGCGGGCATCCTCGCCGAACTAACGAACTCCGGTGCTGACACGTCGCGGTACGTGGGGAGCCATCCGCTGGCCGGGCGCGAGCGCGGGGGAGCAATCTCCGCGCGCGCCGACCTCTTCGTCGGGCGCCCCTGGGTAATCACTGGGTCGGGACCTCGTCGTCGAGTAGTCGAAGATCTCGTCATCGAACTTGGCGCGCTGCCGATTACCATGACGGCCGAGGAGCACGACGCGAGTGTTGCGCTGGTCTCACACGTTCCGCAGATCATTGCTTCATTGCTGGCGCGGCGACTCGGCGCGGCACCCGAATCAGCGGTCGCACTGAGCGGACAGGGTCTGCGCGATACGACTCGGATTGCGTCGAGCGACCCCGAGCTGTGGGTGCAGATTCTCGGTGCGAACGCGCTTCCGGTCGCGGAGATCCTGCGTGCATACCGGGACGACCTCGATACCGTGCTCTCCGCTTTGGTCTCGCCCGAAGCGCCGGGAGCGCGACGGGCTGTTGCCGAGGTCTTGGCCGGCGGGAACGCCGGTGTGGCCCGCATCCCGGGTAAGCATGGCCAGTCGAAGCGATTCAGCCAGCTGGTCGTGCGGGTCAATGACGAGCCGGGCCAGCTCGCTCGGCTGCTGACCGATATCGGCGATGCTGGCGTCAACATGGAGGACCTGCGGCTGGAGCATTCTCCGGGAGCCCAGTTCGGTCTCGCCGAAATCTCGGTGTTGCCCGAAGTCGAGGCGCGGTTGGAGTCCGAGCTGGAATCCCGTGGCTGGACGATAGCCGGGGCCTCGGCATGATTTCCGTCGTGGCCGTTGATGGGCCGGCCGGTAGCGGCAAATCGAGCGTGTCGCGAGCTGCAGCGCGCGAACTCGGCTTCGACTATCTCGATACCGGTGCGGCGTACCGGGCGCTTGCCTGGCGATGCCTCGAGGAAGGTATCGACACGCACGGACCGGCGGATGTCATCGAGTCGCTCGACACTTTTGATCTCTCGATCGGAATCGACCCCAACGACTATTTCGTCAAAGTCGGATCAGAGGATGTCACCCACGACATTCGCGAACCCCGCGTGACGTCGATTGTGAGCCGGATCGCACGAATTCCTGAGGTGCGAAGCTACCTTACTGACCTCTTTCGCACGACCATCGCGAGCACCCGTAAGCCGGGTATCGTCGTCGAGGGTCGGGACATCACCACGGTGGTCGCGCCCGCGGCCGAGGTGCGCATTCTGCTGACGGCATCCGAGGAAGCTAGAATGGCTAGGCGTTCGGCGCAGACGCCGGCGGCCTCGGCCGAGAAGACGGCTCGTGAGCTCAGTTCTCGGGATGCCCAAGACCTAGCGGTAGTCGACTTCATGAATGCCGCAGACGGTGTCACGGTCGTCGACTCCACCCAACTTGACTTCGACCAGACCGTTCTGGCTGTCGTGAATCTGGTGCGCACTCTGGCTCGTTGAGTAGTGCACGAGCGTGTAACGAAACCACCAAAGGATTGCCCATGACTGTGACCGACCAAGACGGTTCCGACGACGACTTCCCCGAGCTCGATTCCGGGCTCGCGGAACGCTTGTCGAGTATCGACGAGTCCGTTGCTGCGCAGCGCGCCGATGCGCTGCGCCAGGGCCTCAGCGACTATCTCCTCGAGGATGACGACCTCGGCATCCTCGATGCGGTCACCGACGACCCGGATGCCATCGTCTACCTTCCCGCGCTGCCGGTGCTTGCCATCGTGGGTCGACCCAACGTGGGTAAGTCGGCGCTGGTCAACCGCATCATCGGTCGTCGGGAAGCGGTCGTGGAGAACACGCCGGGGGTCACGCGCGACCGCGTCAACTACAAGGGCGAGTGGGCCGATCGAAAGTTCACGATCGTGGACACCGGCGGGTGGGAACCAGACGCCAAGGGCATCAACGCTTCGGTTGCCGCGCAGGCCGAGGTCGCGATCGATCTCGCCGATGCTGTGCTGTTTGTCGTTGACGCGACGGTGGGTGCGACAGCGACCGACGAGCATGTTGTGCGGATGCTGCGCGCGACCAAGAAGCCCGTGATTCTGGTCGCCAACAAGGTGGACGATGCGCGTCAGGAGCCGGATGCTGCAGCTCTCTGGTCGCTCGGATTGGGTCAACCCTGGCCGGTCTCTGCGGTGCACGGTCGGGGTGTCGCTGACCTGTTGGATCACGCTCTCACCGTTCTGCCGGAGGTCTCCACTGTCGCCAAGGAGGAGGTGGGCGGCCCGCGCCGTGTCGCCATTCTCGGGCGGCCCAACGTCGGCAAGTCGAGTCTGCTGAACAAGACCGCGGGGGAGGAGCGCGTGGTTGTCAATGACATTGCCGGCACGACTCGTGACCCGGTTGATGAGCAGATTGAGCTCGGCGGAAAGTTCTGGCGCTTCGTCGACACCGCGGGCATCCGACGCAGGGTGAATCTTGCACAGGGTGCCGATTTCTATGCGACTCTGCGCACCTCGGCAGCCTTGGAGAAGGCCGAGGTGGCCGTCGTCGTGCTCGACGTGACCGCGCCGATCAGCGTTCAGGATCTGAAGATCATCGACCTCGTACTGGAGTCGGGCCGCGCGCTTGTGCTCGCCTACAACAAGTGGGATCTGCTCGACGACGAGCGACGCGTCTACTTGGAGAAGGAGATCGAGCAGGATCTCAGCCACGTCACCTGGGCGCCCCGGGTGAACATCTCCGCGAAGACCGGGCGGCACCTGGAGAAGCTTGTGCCGGCGCTCGAGTTGGCTCTTGCCTCATGGGATACCCGTATTCCGACCGGGAAGTTCAACGCGTTGTTGGCCGAGCTAACTGCCGAGCATCCGCACCCGCTGCGCGGTGGTAAGCAGCCGCGCATTCTGTTCGGAACTCAGGCGGCGAGCCGACCGCCGACATTTGTGCTGTTCACGACCGGATTTCTCGACCCTCAGTACCGTCGCTTCATCACGCGCCGTCTCCGCGAGATTTTCGGTTTCGAGGGCAGCCCGATCAACGTCAACATGCGGGTGCGCGAGAAGCGCAAGCGCTAGTCCGGGCTCCGGACTGGGCTGTCCCTGGGCAGCGTTGCTGTCTGGGGAGTGTCCCGGGACGGGCGTGAGCGGTCTGGTCTGGTAACGAGCGCGCTGCCGACAAGGATCAGTCCGAACCCCGCCAGGGTCCACACCGTGATCGGCTCGCTGAGCACGACTGCTCCGGCGAGTACCGCGACGGCGGGGTTGACGTAGGTTATGGCCGTCATGCGGATGGGGCCGATCTCCGCAATCAGGGCAAACATCACAACGAACGCGATCGCGCTGCACACCACTGCGAGCACTACAACCGAGACGAACACGGGCGCGGACGGCACAGCGGTCGGCCAACCGTGTGTCACTGCGACGAACGGCAAGGCCACGATGGCACTGATGGTGAGGGCGGCGGCGATGACGCCCACACCGGGGAGGTCCGACATCCATCGCGCCACGATCGCGGGTCCCAGTGCGTAGCCGATCACGACGACGAGCAACTTGGCCACGCTGCCCAGGTCTGACCCGCCCAGGTCGAGGCCGACGATGGCGGCGACTCCGAGCATCCCGATCCCGATGCCCACCGCGTTGATGGCGGTAATTCGGTCTCGCCGCCCCAATGCCAGGGCGACCACTATGGCGACGAGCGGCACGGCAGACAACAGTAGGCCGGTGGTCGAACTGGGGAGTTTCTCTTCGGCCGAGTTGAGAAAGTACCACGGCAGAATGATCTCAACCAGGGCGAAGGCGAGGAGCGGTTTCCAGCGTCGCAATGCAGGACCAAGAGCGCCGCGGCGTGCGGCGATCG
>JBBQZJ010000190.1:0-4765 GCA_038207805.1 Actinomycetales bacterium
GATGGCGAAGCGCTGGGCGTCTTTGGACGCCTTGGTAAGAGCGTTACTCATCACGTGCGAAACGGCGACCCACAACGCACTTCCGACGATTCCGAGGCTGAGGAGGCCGCCCGGGCCCGCGATAGTGATCGTGTGTACAACGAGGAATCCGATGCCCAACCAGGCAAACGTGTGTCGGCCACGGGTCGAGGTGATCGTCATCAACACTCCGCCCGCGGCGACGTACCAACTCGCATATCCGTTGCCGCCGGGCCGGGCGAAGTCGAGTTCGTTGGCGACGAGCAGTGTAATCGCAACGACAATTGCGAAGTTGAATGCCGCCATCCAGATTGGCATCCGTTTGGGGCCGTAGGGCAGCAGTGAAATTACGGTAGCCACGGTGTACAGGCCCATCGCGACGAAGATCGGTGCCTGGTGCCTGGGCAGATCGAGGGTGTAGATAGCAAGGATCAGCAGATACGCCGAGAACAGCCCGGCGAGGCCGACGATAAGGTATCGCGGCACCCCGATGTTCACTGTCCGACCCCTTCGGCTCTGGTGGTGTCCGGTGCGGCTTCGTCGGGCGCTGGCCAGCGCACCGTCACGATCGTGCCGTCTCCCGGGGCGGATGCGATGACAGCACGACCGCCCGAATTAGCAAGGCGTTCGAGGATTGAGACTCGAACTCCGAGGCGCTCTTCTGCAATATCGCTCAGGATGAAGCCGCTGCCGGTATCGCCCACGACTACTTCGATTCCGGCGGGCGTGAGCCCCCGCACCGCCACCCATCGAGTGACAGAATCGTCGCCAGCGTGACGAACACTGTTGATCATCGCCTGCGCGGCCGCCGCGTACACAGCGTCGGCGGCGTGGGACGGCATGGATCGGGTGCCCAGGCTACGCGCGCGATACTCGAACGCGCCGTCATGCTCCCCAACGGCGTACGCAACGCGATCGGCCAGAGTGCTGATGCGCAACATTGAGCCATCGTCGGGGCTGGCTGCCGCGGCATTCCGCAAATATCCCATCGTGTTGCTGGCCATAGTCGCTGCAAGATGGGTGGCCTCGGGGGTGCGCGCGCGCGATGCGGAGATGAGGGTCGTCAGCACACTGTCGTGCACAATCGAGTCGACTTCAACGCGCTCGACTTCGGTCGCGTGCTGGCGAACGGCGTGAGCGTAGCGGTCGAGTGCCGTGGCTTGCGCGCCGTCAACCCCGGTCGCGGCCTGACGCAGCATCGTGATGATGATGATGACGATGCCACCGAGGAGCACCGCGTAGGTGCTTTCGAGAACCGATAGCAGCGGTGTCGCTCCGCCGCCGAGAGGGGTCACCCGAACGAGCGCGTAAATGAAGACATAGACGAAGAGGAACGCCGCAGCCGTGCGTGGACGGAATGCGATCGCCGCCATCGCGGTCGCGACAGTAATCAGGTAATTCAGCCAGTGGATGCCGGTGAAGACCTCGGCGCCCGGCAGAATCGCGATCGGCCAGGTCAGCAGCGCCAGCAGAAACATCACCGCGAACGCTCCCTGCACCTGCTTCACAAGCACTGTGGCGAACGATGCGATTGTCGCCAGAGCGAGCGTGCCGAACAGTCCGATGACAACAATGTAGAGCCAGAGCGGGTACGCCTCATCGAGTTGCCCCAGAAGGGAAGGAATGGTTTGGGCGCCGAAGACGAGCCCAAATACTGCCACAGACCTCGCAAAAACGACGTCGACCTGCTTTCGGCTGATCGGGCTGCGCTGCTGCTTCGCCTGCGGCGGAGGAGCCAGCGTGCGCGGGCTAGCGGGCATCTCCGCCGTCCGGATCCAAGCCCGGCAGAATCCCGTCTTCGACCGCTCGGCGCAGCAGATCAACCTTGGTCGGCTCCGGTCGCCCGATCTCGACATATTTGACCCGGATGCGGTCGAGATACTCGCGGGCGGTCGAGTAGCCGATCCCGAGTTGCTGCGCAGCAAGCTTGAGGGGCAGCCCCGACGCGTACAGGTGCAGGATCTCGCGCTCACGGCGGCCGAGTTGAGCCTTCGAGAAGTCCCGGTCGGCGTCAATCGCGGTTGCCCACTCGAGGTTGTTGAGCACCTCGCCCCGCGCAACGGTTGCGGCGGCAGCCAACACAGTCTTGGTCGCTGACGACTTGGGGATGACGCCTGCAGCGCCCGCGGCGAGCGCCTCACGCACAGAGGCGACCCGATCGGCAATGCTGTGCACCAGCACCGCCGCACCGGTCGCCTGAACGCTCTTGACATTGTCGGTCACTGTTGAGCCGTCACCCAGAGACAGGTCGAGCACGACTACATCGACCTCGCGTCCGCCGAGGCCCTGAACAAGCTCGGAAACTGTCGCCGCGGCGAGAACAAAGTCATATCCGGCGTCGATAAACGCGACCTTGAGTCCGAGCCGCACTGACTCGTGGTCGTCGACGACAGCAACACGCACCTGCGGCGCCGCGATGTCGCTGCCCGCTTGGGTGGTTGATGCGTGAGCCATGCCAGTCCGTTCTGCCGCGTGAAACTATCGTAACTGGGGGAGCGCAGGAACGGCGGGCAATTACTGCTACCCACCGGTCTTGACGAATGCTCCGATTGCCTCGACATGGTGGGTGTGCGGAAAGAGATCGAGGGCGCGAAGCGTGGTGAGCGAGAAGCCCTGCGAATCGAACAGCGCGACGTCGCGCGCGAACGCCACCGGATCGCACGCGACATAGATCACCTGGGCCACCCCGAGGTCGGCAATCGATGTGACGACGTCGCGCCCGGCCCCTGCTCGCGGCGGATCGAGGATCACAGTCGCTCGACCAAGGCGCGCACGATCGCCGGCCGATGCAGAGGTGGCAAGCGCACCGAGCCATCGATCAACCCTCCCGGTCTCGGCGCGCGCACCCACCCACTCTGACAAATTGTGGGCGGCGAACTCGGTTGCGCCCGCATCACTCTCCACGCTCGTGATGCGGGTGCTCGAACCGAAACGGTCGCCCACGGCAGCTGCGAACAGGCCCACCCCGCCGTACAGGTCAAGATTGGCGGCGCCCGGGTCAAACCGTTCCGGATCGATGGCGTCTTGCACCGCCTCGGTCAGGGTCACGGCCGCTGCGTGATGCACCTGCCAGAATCCTCGGTCAGCTAGGCGGAACTCCCGATCGCCTACCCGCTCGGTGATCGTCGCGGCCTTCTGATCACCCACGATGAGCCGCACGCCGGAGGTCGAAGTATCAATTACATCGACGCTCTCGTGGCCCCGAAAGGTTTCCCCGAGCGGGGCGGCCGCACCCAAATCGTCGGTTGCCAGTGGCAGGGACGTGACCGGGATCACACGATGGGATCGCGCCGCGAACGGACCCAGGCGCCCGCTTTCGTCCACGTGCAGGCGCACCCGGGTGCGCCATCCTGTGCCGCCTCGCGCGTCATCCCCCGGGACCGCCTCCACGACGACCTCGCGGTCCTGTGCCGCCATTCGGTGCAGGGCTTCCGCAAGAACCTGACGCTTGAGTTCGCGCTGGTGAGTCAGGGTGATATGACCGAACTCGGCACCACCGGCTCGATTGCCCGGATCGCGGGCGAGCGCGGCTTCATCCCAGACGTGTCGCTGGCGATGCTCACTCGGCTCGAGCACCTCCACGGTGTCGGCCCGCAAGAAGCTCTTCTGCGAGTCGCTGGATACGCGGGCCCGTACTCGTTCGCCCGGGATGGCATCGCTGACAAAGACGACCCTGCCCTCGTGTCGCGCCACCGAGACGCCGCCGTGGGCAATGTTGGTAACGTCGAGTTCGATTGTGCGGCCCAGCCATTCGCCCATTGCCCTAGCCTAGGAGCGCAATGCGCCTCTACCTTGCCTCTACCTCTCCTGCTCGGCTCGCGCTGCTGCGCGCGGCAGGCATCGAACCCGTCGTGCTCGACCCTGCTGTGGACGAGGATGCGGTCGCCGCGGCCGCCGGACCCCTCCCGGTCGCTGAGGCGGTGCAGGTGCTGGCGCGCGCGAAGGCCGAAGCCGTGGTCGGTTCCGAAATCGACGGCTCGCCCATTGACGGGCTCATTGTTGGAGGAGACTCCCTTTTCGAGTTTGCGGGCTCGGTCTACGGCAAACCGCACCTGCCCGAGGTGGCGACAGCGCGCTGGCGTGCGATGCGCGGAAACACCGGCGAACTTCACTCGGGAACCTGGGTCATCGACCACCGCGGTGGCGTTGCCGCGAGCGGGCGGGGCGGGGTTTCGTCAGCCAGGGTCAGATTTGCCGATCTCAGCGATAGCGAGATAGCAGCGTACGTCGCGACGGGCGAACCGCTCAGCGTGGCAGGCGCTTTCACCATCGATAGCCTTGGCTCGGCCTTCATCACGCGAGTCGAGGGCGATCCGCAAGCGGTCGTTGGTCTCTCGATTGCTCTTCTGCGCGAACTGGTGACCAGTTTCGGTATTGACTGGCCCTCGCTCTGGACTCCCGCTAGCTTGTAGCCTCACACAGTAGTACTCGCTGCTTTTTGTCCGTATCGCCCAAAGGCGTTGTCCACCACCCCAATAAGCTAGGTGACTATGGCTCCCATCACGAAGGTTCTGATCGCCAATCGGGGAGAGATCGCGGTACGCGTCATCCGGGCAGCGAAAGACAGCGGGATCGCATCGGTCGCGGTCTACGCGGATCAGGATCGGGATGCCCGCCACGTCAAGCTGGCCGACGAGGCCTATGCGCTCGACGGCACCACGAGCGCCGACACCTACCTCGTCATTGACAAACTCCTGTCGGTCGCGCGCCGTTCCGGCGCCAACGCGGTGCACCCCGGGTATGGCTT
>JBBQZJ010000191.1:0-4710 GCA_038207805.1 Actinomycetales bacterium
CAGCGGAGGCGAATCTCGACGAGGTGGCGATCGGGATGGCGCACCGCGGTCGACTGAATGTACTCACCAATATCGCCGGCAAGACCTACGGCCAGATCTTCCGGGAGTTCGAGGGCACGCAAGATCCCAAGACCGTTCAGGGCTCGGGCGACGTCAAGTATCACCTCGGCACCGAGGGCACCTTCACCGCCGCGCACGGCGCGACTATCCCGGTGTACCTTGCCGCCAATCCGTCACACCTCGAGGCGGTCGACGGAGTGCTCGAGGGCATCGTGCGGGCCAAGCAGGATCGCCGGCCGATGGGCTCGTACTCCGTACTTCCGGTCATGGTGCACGGGGATGCCGCTATGGCCGGCCAGGGCATCGTCGTCGAGATTCTCCAGATGTCGCAGTTGCGCGCCTACCGCAATGGCGGCACGGTGCACGTCAACATCAACAATCAGGTCGGCTTCACGACCCCGCCCGGCGAAGGTCGCACGTCGACCTATTCGACGGATGTCGCCAAGACGATCCAGGCACCCATCTTCCACGTTAACGGCGATGACCCCGAGGCCGTGGTTCGTGTCGCGGAGATCGCCTTCGCCTATCGTCAGCAGTTCCATCGCGACGTAGTAATCGACCTCATCTGCTACCGCCGCCGGGGGCACAACGAGGGCGACGACCCCTCGATGACCCAGCCGCTGATGTACAACCTCATCGAAGCCAAGCGCTCGGTGCGAACCCTATACACCGAAGCGTTGGTCGGTCGTGGCGACATTACGCAAGAGGAGTACGAAGCGGCACACCAGTCGTTCCAGGACAGCCTCGAGCGCGCGTTCGCCGAGACTCACGCGGCCCAGACTGGCTCGATGCCCATCGTCACCGTGAAGTCGGTGTCCGACCTCGAGAAGCCGGGGTCGCAGCAGGATGACACGGTCGGCGAGCCCGGATCCACCGGAATCGACGAATCGATTGTGCGCCTCATCGGGGACGCGCACGAGAACATCCCCGACGGATTCACTGTGCACCCCAAGCTTCAGGCGCTGCTGAAGAAGCGCGCGGAGATGAGTCGGGTCGGGTCGATCGACTGGGGCTTCGGCGAGTTGCTCGCGCTCGGCTCACTGCTGCTCGAGGGAACTCCCGTTCGCATGGCCGGGCAAGACACCCGCCGCGGCACGTTCGTGCAGCGTCATGCGGTTTTCCACGACCGCGAGAACGGTCAGGAGTGGTTGCCCCTGGCCAACCTCGCCGAGAATCAGGCGCGGCTCTGGATTTACGATTCGCTGCTCAGCGAGTACGCGGCGATGGGCTTCGAGTATGGCTATTCGGTCGAGCGACCCGATTCACTCGTTCTGTGGGAGGCACAGTTCGGCGACTTCGCCAACGGCGCCCAGACAGTGATCGACGAGTTCATCTCCAGTGCCGAGCAGAAGTGGGGGCAGCGATCCAGTCTTGTACTGCTCCTCCCCCACGGCTACGAGGGTCAGGGACCCGACCACTCGTCAGCTCGCATTGAGCGCTACTTGCAGATGTGCGCCGAGAACAACATGACGGTTGCGCGACCGTCGACCCCGGCCTCGTACTTTCACTTGCTGAGGCGCCAGGCGTACGCGCGGCCGCGTCGCCCGCTTATCGTGTTCACGCCCAAGGCGATGCTTCGCCTGCGCGGGGCCACGAGCGAGGTCCATGATTTCGCTAAGGGTAGGTTCGAGCCGATCATCGACGATGCCACCGTTACCGACAAGAGCGCGGTGAAACGGGTTCTGCTCACCTCGGGAAAGATCTACTACGACATCACGGCCGAGGTCGCCAAGCGCGAAGAGACCACGGTGGCGGTGGTTCGCATGGAGCAGTACTACCCCATGCCGATCAGCGAGATCAACGGTGTATTGAGCCAGTACCCCAACGCCGACGTCATGTGGGTTCAGGATGAACCGGAGAATCAGGGCGCGTGGCCGTTCATGTGCCTCGAGTTGACGAAGCACCTGACGGGGCGCACTCTGAAGCTGTCCTCCCGGCCGGCCGCGGCATCCCCGGCGACTGGTTCGTCAAAACGCAGTGCTCAAGAACAGGTCGACCTCATCGCGAAGGCGCTCACGCTCCCGAACTAAGCGGCAGCGGCTAGCGGGTTAGCCCGCGATGGGCCACCCTGTCTAACGCTCAGGCGTTCTCGAGTCGTGCGCGCACGGCTTTCCACAGCGCCTCGGGCGCCGTTTCTTGGCAGGCCTGCTGCACCTTCTGGGTCAAGGTGAGCCCAACGAGGTGCTCGCCGCTGCAGTCCTCGCAGTGTTGAAGGTGTTCGGTGATGTCGGCGAAGTCCTGATCGCTGAGCTCACGGTGGAGGTACTCCTCCAGCTCAGCGCGGGCCTTGTCGCAGCCGCAATCGGTCATGTGGTACTCCTCGTGGTGGGGGCGACCGGGATTCCTCGGCCGTGTGCGTAGTCGGCAAGCATGTCGCGCAAAAGACGTCGGCCACGATGCAGGCGACTCATGACGGTTCCGACCGGGGTCTTCATGATGTCGGCGATCTCTTGGTAGGAGAACCCTTCGACATCGGCGAAGTAGACGGCGAGCCGAAAGTCTTCCGGGATCGCCTGTAGGGCATCCTTCACCGCAGAGTCGGGAAGGTGATCGATAGCTTCGGCCTCGGCCGAACGGGTCGATCGCGATTGGGTAAGCGACTCGGCACCGCCAAGCTGCCAATCCTCAAGGTCGTCGATCGTACCCTGATAGGGATTGCGCTGATTCTTGCGATAGATATTGATGAAAGTGTTGGTCTGGATGCGGTACAGCCACGCCTTCAGGTTCGTACCCTGTTGAAATTGACCGAACGCCTGAAATGCCTTGACATAGGTTTCTTGAACAAGGTCAGCGGCGTCAGCTGGGTTGCGCGTCATGCGCATCGCAGCCGCGTAGAGCTGGTCCATGAAGGGCAGCGCCTGCTCTTCAAACTGCCTCTTGCGCTCGACCGTGGGGTCACCGATGGTGCTGTCAGTATCCATTAGCGACAATTCTAGGTCGCGCAGCACATCCCCATCGGGTGTTGCTGTTGTGGTGGCCATTTCCTCGGCTCTCCTCGGGCAGAGTCAACTGCCGATACTGTGGTAACCGATGCAGGTATTCAGGTATTCCGGACCCGAGTTCAGCCCGTACGGCGACGACGAGCGGGCCACAGCAACCGACTCGGGCCCGTGGCGCGCGCCGATGGCATCCGGACCGTTGTCGGCGACACTAGCGCTGCCGGGGTCAAAGAGTCTCACCAATCGTGAGCTCGTGCTCGCTGCGCTCGCCAGTAGTCCGTCCCGCCTGCGCTCTCCGTTGGTCTCCCGGGACACCCTGCTCATGGTCGAAGCCCTGCGGTCACTCGGGGTCGGCATTGCGGATGTTCCCACCGACAGCGTCTTCGGTCCCGATTGGCTCGTCACACCAGCGGCGCTCGAGGGCGGCACCTCGATCGACTGCGGCCTGGCGGGAACAGTCATGCGCTTCATGCCGCCGGTCGCCGCGTTAGCGCTCGGTCCCGTCGCATTCGATGGGGACGCAAGCGCACGACGGCGCCCCATGCGCACAACGATCGAGTCTCTGCGCTCGCTTGGAGTCGAGGTCAACGACGACGGACGCGGGACCCTTCCGTTTAGCCTCTACGGCTCCGGGCAGGTGGCCGGGGGCGACCTCGAGATCGACGCCTCGGCATCCAGCCAGTTCGTATCGGGGCTGCTGTTGGCTGCGCCTCGCTTCACGAAAGGGCTGCGTCTAAGACACACCGGCGAACGACTGCCGAGCTTGCCCCACATCGAGATGACTATCGCCTGCCTCGCCCAGCGTGGCGTCACCGTTGAGAGCCCCGAGCCGGGGATGTGGATCGTGCCACCGAGCGAAATTGCCGGCCGCGAGGTCGACATCGAGCCCGACCTGTCTAACGCCGCACCGTTTCTGGTCGCTGCGCTCGTCGCCGGTGGCTCGGTCACGATCTCCGGTTGGCCTCGTTCCACGACTCAGGTGGGCGCTGACCTCGAGCACCTTCTGCCCCGCTTTGGCGCCACGGTAGTGCTCTCGGGCGATTTGCTCACGGTGACAGCCGGTGACGACATCGACCCGGTCGACCTTGACTTGAGTTCGGGCGGCGAACTCGCGCCGGCTCTCGTGGCGCTCGCGGCCTTCGCATCCGGGCCCAGCCGCATCACGGGAATCGGTCACCTCCGCGGTCATGAGACCGACAGGCTGGGCGCACTCACAGCAGAAATCAACGCGCTCGGTGGTGCCGTCAACGAACTCGACGACGGCCTCGAGATCGAACCGCGCCCTCTGCACGGCGGGGCGTGGCGTAGCTACGAGGATCATCGGATGGCGACCGCTGGTGCAATCATCGGCCTGCGGGTTGCCGGGGTAGAGATCGACGATATTGCGACGACCGCTAAGACACTCCCGCAGTTTCCCGCGCTCTGGGCCGACATGCTCGTTGAACCGCACGCCACGGTGGACTCGATCGGAATCATCTAGCGTGAGCTGGCTCACGGACGACGGCGACGACGGCGAATGGTCCGAATACGACGAGTCTGCGGCTAAAGTACGGCCCAATCCGAAGGCCAACAAGCCGCGCAGCAAAAACCGGCCGGACCACGCGGATGCTGTAACAGGCCGAGTATTCAGCGTCGACCGCGGGCGCTACGGAGTCTGGGTCGCCGAGAACACCCCCGAGGAACGCCAAGTAGTCGCCGCCCGGGCCCGCGA
>JBBQZJ010000192.1:0-4690 GCA_038207805.1 Actinomycetales bacterium
GACATTGCTGCCTGTGTTTGGTGACCCCAACGGGATTCGAACCCGTGTTAACGCCGTGAAAGGGCGCCGTCCTAGGCCACTAAACGATGGGGCCTCGAAGTCACAGAACCTCTTAGCTACCGAGGGTCAAGCATAAGGGGCGTCCGGAGAAAAGCCAAACGGGGCTAAGCCCGGCAGTTTGGCCGAAGGAGCGCGGATGTCCGCGGCATCCGGCCCTGTCGGCGGTAGTTTCAAGTCGTTGTTGAACCTTGGAAAAGGCACTTCGGCGTACTTACTGGGATTTTCCGCGACCTGTTGCTACTGTTGTCACTGTTAATGGTGTTAACAACGTGACTCGTCGCGCTGACTGACACGATTCGGGGAGCAATGGGTATCAAGCGCCGTCGTCGGGGGATGACAACTAGCGGTCTGCTCCGCGCCAGAAACCGCGTCGTAGCGACCCTTGCCGTATTCGGCATGCTCGTCACCGGCACGCTCGTCGGCAGCGCGCCCGCCTACGCCACTGACTACCCGACGTGGAGTGACGTCGCCGCCGTTCGCAACGACGAAGCGGCCACCCAGAACGCGATCGCACAGATCGAGTCCATGCTCGCCGGCCTGCAGGCCGAAGCGGAGCGTACCCAGGCCGATGCCGAAGCCAAGGGCGTTATCTGGGCTATCGCCGACACCAAGTTCCAAGAGGCCGCGTACCGGGCATCCAACCTGCAGGAGCAGGCGGATGCCGCAAGCGTGGCCGCGACGGCATCCGGTCAGCGCGCCGGCCAGTGGGCAGCCCAGCTCGCGCGCACGGGTGGTGGCGACATCACCGCCGACCTGTTTGCCAACGGCGGCAACGCGGACGACCTGCTCTACGGCCTCGGCATGTCGAGCAAGATTTCCGACCAGGCGTACGCGATCTACGAGAGCGCCATCCAAGACCGCAACACGGCGCAGGCCCTCACCGATCAAGCCGACGTCGCCAAGAACGAACTCGAGGCGCTCAAGCTCGTCGCGGAGAAGGCGTTTGGCGAGGCCCAGACCGCGGCAACTGCGGCAGCGACCGCCCTCCAAGAGCAGCAGGACAATCAGGCCCGCCTGGCCCAGCAGCTCATCGTTCTCAAGGAGAAGCGAGCAGCTACTGAGGCGGACTACCTCGCTGGCGTCCGCGAGCGCACCGGCAGTGGCGCGAGCCTCGATGCGGGCGAGATCAGCCTCAGCGGCTGGGCTCGGCCGGCTGCGGGCCGCATCACCGACAACTTCGGCTGGCGGGTGTCCCCGACCGCGGGTGCCTCGAGCTATCACCAGGGCACCGACATCGGGGCGAGCTGCGGCAACAACATCTACGCCGCGTCCAGCGGCACGGTCGTGTATGCGGGCTGGAACGGTGGCTACGGCAACTTCATCCTCATCGACCACGGCGGCGGCGTTCAGACGGCCTACGGCCACATCGTCTCGGGAGGCACCCTCGTGTCGTACGGGCAGTCCGTCGACGTGGGCCAGAACATCGCCAGAATAGGCACGACCGGCACCTCGACCGGGTGCCACCTCCATTTCGAGGTGCGCATCTGGGGCACCGCGACCGACGCGGTTCCGTTCTTGTCAGGACAGGGCATCACGCTTGGCTGACCGACGTGGTGAGAGCTCGGAGCGGTAATGCGCAGGCATTCCCGCCCCCTCGGGGCGCTCACTACCGTCGTTGTCGGCACCCTGCTGATCACCCTCTCACTCGCGGGACCCGTTGCCGCCGACGACTACCCGAGTTGGGATGACGTCGAGGCCGCCAAACAGAACGTTGCGACTGCTCAGTCCGCGATCGACGAGATCGAGGGCATCCTCGTCGCGCTTGAGTCGAAGGCGGTTGAACTGGGCCGAGTCGCGCAGCGTCGAACCGAGGAGTACAACGCGGCAGCGGTCGCTCTCGACGACGCCACCGGTCGGGCCGACAAGCTCGACCATCAGGCCGAGGATGCCGCGGCGCTCGCTACCGAATCCAGCCAGCGTGCCGGTCAGCTGGTGGCGCAACTCGCCCGCACCGGTGGCGGCAGCCTCACCCTGGACCTGCTGTTCAGCCCGAACCCCACCGATCTGCTCGGGTCGCTCGGGACCATGACGAAGGTGAGTGAACAGGCCACCGCGATCTACCGACAGGCGTCGGTCGACCGCAACCTTGCCGAGGCGCTGACCGAACAGGCTCGGGTAGCGCAGGCCGAACGCACGCGCCTCGCGGCCGACGCCCAGACCGCATACGACGACGCGAAAGCCGCCGCGGATGCCGCGCAAGCTCGCCTCGCGGAGCAGCAGGCGGCATCCGAACAGCTGTATGCCCAGCTCGCCGACCTCAAGGGCACGACCACCGACCTCGAGCAGCGCTACCTGGAGGGACTGACCGCCGAGCAAGAGGGTGCGCCTCAGCCCCCACCTCCGGCACCCGGCCCGCCGCCCAACCCGACGCCGCCTCCGCCGAGCACATCGGCGGTCGCGGGTGCGCTCGCTTTCGCGTACGCGCAGGTCGGCGATCGGTACCAGTTCGCAGGATCCGGCCCCGACGCGTGGGACTGTTCGGGGCTCACCCAAGCCGCGTACGCATCCGTCGGGGTGTACATCGGGGCACACATTGTGTCGAGTCAGTACTACACGATGGCCAATCAGGGGCGACTCGTGCCGATCGGCAGCATGGTCGCCGGTGACCTAATCTTCTATGCGGACGGCGGGTATCCGGGCGGCGGCTTTTACCACATGGCCATGTATGCGGGGAATGGACAGATGATCGAGGCGGCCCGCGAGGGTGTGCCGGTGCGAGTGACGGCAGTGCGCTACTACGACGTGCTGCCCAACGCGGGGCGTCCGACCCCGTAGATTAACCCAGCCGGTTTCGATACGGCTCTTCGCGCCTGCTCAACCGGCGGGGTCTGTCAACCCAAACGACCGGCCCGCACGTCGTGACACCATGACGACACTTCGCGCTACCGCGCCCGCCGCTGTTGCTCTTGCCGCACTCATCCTGCTGAGTGGATGCACGCCGCCCGGTTCCGATCCCGCGCCGACACCCTCGGCCGCCGATCCGTCGCCGACCCCCACCGCAGCGGCCACGCCAGAGCCCGATCCGGTCGCCGCCGCCATGCCCGACCTCAGCGGAACCGAGGTAGTACTCGTCACCACGACCGTGACGGCACCTAACGGCGCTGCACTGAGCCTCGCGATGACCACGTACTACCCCGTGACCGTGGCCTCGTCCGAAGGGCAGGCGATCTTGGCCTTCCTCAGCGAGAACGGCGACGCCTCCGACGTCAGCAACCCCGCGTTTCTTGCCGACCGTGGTGCAGTGCTGCAGTTGAGTACCATCACCGCGGTCGATGCCTCCCCCGGCACTGCCTGGCCCGCTGGCGTGGGCGCGACTCCCCAGCTCGGTCCGAACCTTACCGACACGCTGATCGGGCTGAACCTGACCCGTGACTCGAACGGATGGCCCCAGATCGCGGGTGCGGCATCCGGCTACGGGGTGGCCGCGCTGTACCGCATCCCCGAGACATCGACTGAGCTGCCGCTTACCGAATGGGCCAACTTCTGGACCTTCTACGGATTTGACAATCGCGCCTTCGGTTTCGACGTGTCGAGCTGCGAGATCGTGACGACGGCGCTGGCGCAGGAGAGCGCAGCGGTCTTCACGTGGGCCGACGTTCCGTACACCTGTGAGGTCGGCATCGGGCACTGATGCCCACATCCGTGGGTTGAGTAGCCACCGAAGGCGGCGTATCTAAACCCCAACGTGCCTCCGCCGTGGTTTCGATACGGCGCCTCGCGCTCACTCAACCAGCGGCTAGCTAGTGGGCCTCAGCCGTGAGCTTCTCGAACCCGGCAATCACGACTGCTTCGGCCGCTGCCGCGCCCTCCCAGCCCTCGACCTTGACCCACTTGCCGGGCTCCAAGTCTTTGTAGTGGGTGAAGAAGTGCTCGATCTCCTTGCGGGTGAACTCGGGGATGTCGTCGAGGTCCTCAATGTGTGACCACCGCGGGTCTTTCGCCTGCACGCAGATGACTTTCGCGTCGCTGCCGCCGTCATCCGTCATATTGAAGACCGCGACAGGGCGCACCGAGATGGTCACGCCGGGGTAGGTGGGCACATTGAGCAGCACGAGCGCGTCGACCGGATCGCCGTCGAGCCCGAGCGTGTTCTCGAAGAAGCCGTAGTCAGTGGGGTAGACGAAGCCCGTGAAAAGCTCCCGGTCGAGGCGAACTCGCCCCGATTCGTGATCGACCTCGTACTTGTTGCGGCTGCCCCGCGGGATCTCGATGATGACGTCGTAGGCGCCCATGGTCGTACTCCTCAGAAATTGCGGGGGTCATCGCTCGCGATGCTGGAATAACGTTAGCGGATGCCGCCAACTCGCCCGAGACTCACTCCCGCCATCGCGGACGTGCGCCGCGCGGTGCGCGAGTCCTTGGTCGAGCTGGCCGAGCTGGTCGGGCTGGTGGGGCCGGGCCGCGCGTCGGGGGTCGCCGGGCGCGCTCCCGCGAGCGGTGGGCCCGCGGAGGGTGGTGGCCCTGACCCCAGTGGCGGGAGAACTTCCCCGAGCGGCGGGAGTACCTCTCGTTTGGCGGGGGTAGCAACTCCCGCCAACGGTGCCGATCTCCCGCCAAACGGGGCGGGGGCTGGGGCGGAGGCTGCGGCGGGGGCGGGGGCTGCGGCGGGGGCGGGGTCGAGCACGAGCGG
>JBBQZJ010000193.1:0-4674 GCA_038207805.1 Actinomycetales bacterium
CGCTGGCGAGAGTGGGACTGGGCCGCGGGGCGGCGGGGGCGCACGCACACGTTGGACCCCGACCGCCCGATCATCGTCGAGGGCGTCGGAGCGATCAGCCGTGCGAGCAGGCCGCTCGCCGACCTCGCCATCTGGGTCGAGCTCGACGACGCGTCTCGGAAGCGGCGCGCGCTCGATCGTGACGGCGATACCTACGCGCCGCACTGGGACCGCTGGGCAAGTCAGGAACTGCGATTCATCGAGCGGGAGCGGCCGCAGCAGCTCGCCGATGTCATAGTGGAGCCATGACCAAGCCGTTTATCTCCGTGTTCGAGCTCGCAGAAGACCTTTCAGGCGCCACGCCGCCGCGCGTTCTCGACGCCAGTCTGGTGCTGCACGCTGCAACGTTCGACGGCGACTATCGGCGCGAATCCGGTCGACCTCGGTGGCTGGCCGGCCACATCCCGGGCTCGCTGCACGTCGACGTCGCAGAACAGTTCAGCGACACGTCGGCTCCGCTGCACTACACGCACCCGGAGCCGCAGGCGATCGCCGACGAGCTCGCCCGTCTCGGCATCCAATCCACGGACAGCGTCGTCATCTACGACACGACCGGAAACCTCTGGGCGGCACGTCTCTGGTATCTCCTGTCCTGGATCGGTGTGCCGGCGCGAGTGCTCGATGGCGGGTTTGCCGCGTGGGAGGCGGCCGGCCAGTCGGTGGAGACCGGCGACATCACTGCCCCCAAGGCCGTCGCGCCCTGGAAGGCATCCGCGGTCCGCCGCGCCTGGGTCAGCAAGCAGGAGCTCGCCGAGCGTTCTGCTGACGACTCGCGCCCCTTAGTGTGTGGTCTGCCGGCCGGCTCGTTCACCGGCGAGGACCCGACGCGGTATGCGCGGCGGGGTCACATTCCGAACAGCGTGAACGTATCTAGCCGTGACCTGTTCACGAAAGACGGTCACGTCAAGAGCCGCGTGGAACTCATCCTCGCGTACGACACGGCCGGGGTGGATGTCGCGGCGGAGGCAACCGACGAAGTGCTGCTCTACTGCGGGGGCGGCATTTCTGCGGCGGCGAACGCCCTCACACTGGCGGCCGTCGGCACCATGGCAGTGCGAATTTACGACGGGTCGCTCGAGGAGTGGGCTGCCGATGCTTCGCTCGACATGGTGACCGGCCCGGCGACCTAGCCCGGTTCGTTACGAGGAGAGCTTCCAGATCTGAGTGACCGATGAACCTCGCGGATGGATCGAAAGAGTGTCACCGTTGCAGGTCAACTCGAGACCCACCCCGTCATCGAAACTCGACTTCGGAATAGGGAACGGCAGCTCTTCCAGCGTCGTGCCATTGTTGTCCGCGACCGTGTCAATATTCACGCCCGACCCGTCCCACTTTCGCGGAATGGCCACTTCGCCGTTGATGTAGGCGGCGCCGGTCGCCGTGCCGGAGTGTGTCTCGGTGACAGTAATTACTTGGTCGGCTGCTGGCGCCGTCGTAATCGTGATCGTGTAGTCCGAGGTGAGCACGACGCGCCCCTCGATGCTCCATTCGAGGGTTTGCGATCCGTCGGCTGTGACGGCGGTGACCGGGATCTGATCCTTCACCAGTTCCTCGGATATTTTGGTGGCGGCCTCCTCGAGGTCCGTTGTCCACGTGTGTCCGAGAGCGCAGGTGGCCAGGGCACTAAGCTCCGCGTTGGTGTCGGGCGACTGAAGAAGGCTGCACCCCGCAAGTGTCGGCACCAGTACGGTCGCAACTGCGAGGGCGCCGACCCAGCGGGTGGTGGCTGTCAGCATTCCCCGAGTTCGATCCATGAGCAAATCCTACGTTCCCGCACGAAGCGTTTCCCACACCGGTACCCGATTGGAACCTAGCCTTCTGCACAGTTTCCGCCGGGGGATCGCGTCGACACTAATCCCAGCCGAGTTCGTGCAGTTGTGAATCGTCGATCCCGTAGAAGTGGGCGATCTCGTGCACGAGGGTCACATGGATCTGATCCTTCAGGTCCTGAAGTGATTCCGAGATCGCGAGCAGAGGCTCTCGGTACAGGATGATGCGATCGGGCAACTCGCCAAAGCCGTACGTTCCGCGTTCGGTGAGTGCGACCCCGTCGTACAGCCCGAGAAGGTCGAGCGATCCGTCCTCCGGCCGATCCTCGGTCACGAACACCACGTTGTCGAGCCCATCCACCATGTCATCGGGCAGCAGGTCGAGCTCGTCTATCACGAGCCTTTCGAATGTTGCGGCGTCCACGTCGGTTGGTTTCACTCGATGACCTCCACCAGCGTGCCCTGCAGGTAACCGAGCCAGTCGTAGACCGACAGCATGTCTTCGTCACCGAGTCCGGTGTCGCCGTCTGTTTCGATCTGCAGCCGGGCTGCGAGGGCGAGCCGAATATCGGTGAGGGTGCGCAGCCACGACTGCACCGACACGGGGTCGAGCACGACGTCGCGGGATGACAGGTCGGCAACTACCCGGCGGGCATTCGCAACTTTGCGTTCCACGAGCGATTGCTCTGTGAGACGCCGGTGATTGGATGCTGCATCGTCGTCGCCGCGGTAGGCGTCGGGCAGCAGGCGCGCGAGGGCGGGATCGAGCGGAGGTGCACTTGAGCCGCCGATGCCGAGTTGTGCATACAGCACGTCACCGGTGACATCTGGCGCCCGCTCTTCCAGCAGCTCGACCAGTTGTTCGGCGAGGTCGACAAGCACGAGGGACTCGGCCGTGGTGAATTTGGCTGTGATGCCGGCGACGCCCGCCGCGAACGGAATCATGCGTCCTCCTTCGTCAGAGTCGCCCACAGGCCAAAGTCGTGCATCGCCTCGACATGCCGCTCCATGTCTTCGCGGCCTCCGGATGCCACTACCGCCCGACCCTCGGTATGCACCAGGAGCATGAGCCGCTCCGCTTCCTCCCGGGGGTAGCCAAAATAGCTGCGGAACACCCACGAGACATAGGTCATCAGGTTGACCGGGTCGTTCCAGACAATGGTGACCCAGGGCGCGTCGGACTGCGGTGCCTCACGCTCGTCGATCCGCGGGGACTCGAGTGTCTGCGACACGTTCGGCCCTCCTCGGGGATAGCGAAAACGGCCTGACCCGCGGGGAGTCAGACCGTTCTCAACTGGGGTGACCGACGGGGCTCGAACCCGCGACATCCGGCTCCACAAGCCAGCGCTCTACCAACTGAGCTACGACCACCATGGTTGCTGCACGCAAGAAGTGCAGCCTGAACAGTGTATTACAGGATCACAACCGCTGTGCGAACCGCTCGGTGACGCTCGCAGAGATCGTCTGCACCTCGTTCGTCGTGGGACCGGGCTCTGCGACGAAAACCGCACGACGGTAGTACTGGAGTTCGCGGATGGACTCCAGGATGTCGGCGAGCGCACGATGGCCGCCGTCTTTGGTTGGCGCGTTGAAATACACGCGCGGGAACCACCGTCGGGACAGTTCCTTTATCGAGGAGACATCGATCGACCGATAGTGCAGGTGGCCGTCGACCCGCGGCATGTACTTGGCGAGAAAGGTGCGGTCGGTGCCGATGGTGTTGCCCGCCAGCGGCGCGGTCTTGGGGGTAGGAACGAATTTCAGGATGTATTCGTTGACCGCAAACTCGGCGTCGGCCAGTGAAACGCCGTGCGGAATTTCGTCGAGCAGACCGCTCTCGCGGTGCATGTTCAGAACGAATTCGGCCATGTTGTTCCATGCCGAATCGTCAGGCTTGATCACCACACTGAACCCCGGATCGACCGGCACGAGGTCGTAGTCCGTGATGACTACTGCAACCTCGACCAATTCGTCGATTGTCACATCCAGACCCGTCATCTCGCAGTCGATCCATACGAGAAGGTCAGTGGATGAAGCCATGGGAGCAGTCTATCCGCGGCCTGTGACGGCCAGACATGCCTGCGGATCCGAGCGGCACATCCCAGCCCAGTCTGGTAGGACTGTCTCATGACCTCACACGCCCCACAGCTTTCGCACGGCGACGAATACATCGTCTTCTACACCGGAGGGCCATATGACGGCCAGACGGATCGTCGCATCAGTACCGACGGCACCTGGGAGTCAGAGATCACGGTGCTTGCGGCCATGGACGGCAAGGAGACCCAGCTGGTCTACGACTCCCCGGTGGCACACTCGGTCGGCGAGCAGGTGCAGGTCACCTACAGCTGGGACCAACTCGACAGCGAGCCTCTCGAAGCACTCGACGAGCGCGGCGAGGCGTAGGCCGCGAGCCGCCATCAATGGGTGGAACCGGCGCGAGTCTTCTCTTCTTCTCATCGAGTTTTTGCGAGCCCTGTATGGCGACCCGCGCGGTGCTCGCCGAGGTAGCCCCGCTGGTCCCCCAGGTAAACATCGCCGAACTTGACGTGGCGCGAGACGAAGACGAGGCCGAGCGCGCGGGAATCCGAACGACACCCACCGTCGTGGTCATTGACGCTGCTGGTGCCGAGGTGTTTCGCGCCGAGGGCGTGCCTACCCTCAACCAAGTGCTTGTGGCACTGGCAAAAGCAGTCTGAGACAGCGCTGCGGTATCGTCTACTGTGCGCCCCCGTAGCTCAGCGGATAGAGCAGGAGCCTTCTAATCTCTTGGTCGCAGGTTCGACTCCTGCCGGGGGCACATGTCATCGTTCCCCCTCCTCGCACAGACAGCCCCCGACAGCAGCGAGCTCTCCGGCGTCGCCGGGTG
>JBBQZJ010000194.1:0-4632 GCA_038207805.1 Actinomycetales bacterium
CTCGTCGGTCGCGGTCAACGTCGACCCAGTCGTTAGATAGGCCCACCGAGAATTGCTGAAGCAGCACGGCAACTCCCAGTACCGCTAGTCGCACGGCGTCCATGCCGATGCCAAAGCCGAGAACAACCGCGATGAGTGACACCGTAAGTGACGGCACCGGATGAGCAGAGCGCACCAGAGCCGTAACCGTCGACATCCGCTCATCGTAGGGCAGTGAGGCTCGGTGCTACTGTCGCGAGATGGCCAATACGGGCGTATCGCGGTATAGGGGCGTTGCCCTCGCCCTGGTAGTGGCCTGCGTTCTGGGGGGATGCGCCACCCCCACGCCGACGCCGACGGGCGCTCCCGTACTGCAGGTCACGCCAGAACCGCCTCCGGTTGACCCCGTTCAGCAGTACGCGGATGACCGCCTCAGCGTCATGACTATCGATCAGAAGATCGAGTCGATGATCATGGCGCACCTGGCGGGAACCGATGCCGTGCAATTGCGTGATTTCGCCGCCGGCAACGGCCTCGGTGGGCTGATCCTCATGGGCGACAACGTTCCCGAGCCCTCAGCCCTACTCGCGGGGATGACGCCCATCGTGTCAGCGGAGCCCGGCCTGCCACTTCTTCTCGCGATCGATCAAGAGGGTGGCATCGTGCGCCGGATCCCGACCGACTACGCTGCGTCGGCGGAGGACCTGCGCTGGCTTGATCCCCTAGCCGCCCGTGAGGCATTCGCCAGTCGGGGTTCGCTTCTGGCCGCGCTGGGGGTCTCGGTGAATTTCGGAATCGTCGCGGATGTGACGGGGGATCCCGACTCCTTCATGTTCGATCGTTCGATGGGATCCACGCCTTCGGATGCCGCCGCTCGGGTCGCTGAGGCGGTGGTGGGGGAGAGCGGCACAGTATTGTCGACCCTCAAGCACTTCCCGGGACACGGGGTCGCGCCGGGAGACTCCCACTCCAGCATTCCGACGACCCCGATGGGCCTCGACGAATGGCGTGCCGGTCACGAGGAGCCATTCGCTGCCGGCATCGCCGCCGGGGCCGAATTTGTCATGTTTGGCCACCTCCAGTTCGACGCGATAGATCCGCAGCCCGCGACTCTCTCGCCGACGTGGCATGCGTTACTGCGCACCGAGCTGGGCTTCGATGGGATCATCATCACCGACGACATGCTCATGCTGCAGAACTCGGGCCGCGCGGATCTTGCCGACCCCTATCAGAACGCGGTGCGAGCGGTCGCAGCGGGCAACACCATGCTCCTCTACGTTGGTGCGGTCGACGTACCCGGCGTCGTGGCGTCGGTTCGGGCCGCGGTGGACTCCGGCGCGATCACCGCGGAGACCATCGACGACGCTGCCCGCCGAATCCTCGTGGTGCGACGGACCCTCTCGGGGGAGACCGGAAGATTTGTGCACTGCTTTGAGGAGTGCCAAGGCCTCATCCAGTAGCGGGCCTGCCTGTCTAAAGCGTGGGCAGCTGCGGTCCAGTGAGCTTGAGCTCGATCGACGGCGAACCCGCCCCACGGGCCGCACCATCGGCGGCCGCTGCCGTTGGTAGCTGGGTAAGCGAGCCACCAACGAGCAGGGCACCAATGAGCACGGCGATCATTCCCACAGCGCTGACGCCGATCGTGAGTCCAGTGGGCCGCACGCTACGGCGAAGAACCACGCCCAGCATTACGAGGGCCACAACCGCCGTCACCGCGATGGCAAGTGCTACCGCGGCAAACTGGTTCATGGCAACTGTGGTAGCGGTCGCGAGTTCGGGGTTCATCTTCGCTGTGTTCCCTTCGGGTAGGAACCGCTTCTGTCGGGTACAGAACCGTTTCATCGGGGGTCCTCCGTTAGGGGGACATCCGACCAGCGATCACAAGCTATCACCGCCTGTGCGCTGGGGTCAACCCGCCGCGCGGCTCGATCCGTCGATACTGACGGGACTGTGTTTGAATCGTTTATGCCCATTGCCGTGGACGACCTGATTGCCGTCTCGATCGACCCGTTGGTCGAAGGTTCGAGTCCGCGTCTCGGCGCCATTCTTGGGGTGCCTGAGGGCCCTGGGCCGTGGCCCGCTGTCGTCGTCGTGCACGAGGTCTTCGGGGTTGATCGTGAGATGCGAAAACAGGTGGCCCATCTCGCCTCGCTCGGCTATCTCGCGGTCATGCCCGACTTGTTCAGCGACGGGGGCGCGAGACGGTGCCTCGTCGCAACTATGAGAGCGATGGCTAACGGTCACGGTCGGGCCTACGCAGACATCGAATCGGCAAGACAGTGGCTAGCTAGCCGACCGGACGTCGTAGGTGCAATCGGGATCGTCGGATTCTGCATGGGCGGAGGCTTCGCATTGATGACTGCCTCACGCGGATTCGGTGCTGCAGCAGTCAACTACGGATTGCTGCCCGCCGAACTGGATGCCACGCTCGCAGGCGCCTGCCCGGTGGTCGGCAGCTATGGCGGTCGCGATCGCAGCCTTAAGGGTGCCGCGGCTCGCCTCGAGCAGGCACTGACCGCGGCATCCATCCCGAACGACATCAAGGAGTACCCGGAGGCGAGCCACACCTTCATGAACGAACTGCGCGCGGGCCCAGGGTGGTTCCGGCCAATTTCCCGAGTGATGGGGTTTGGTCCGGATCCGGATGCGGCGTCTGACGCGTGGGCTCGAATCGACGACTTCTTGCGGGCGCACCTCACTGACTCCCCGGCACAGGGCTAGCGGCTAGCGCTTGACCAGTCCGGCCTGAACCAGCTGCTCCCACAATCCGGCGCCGTCGGATGCGTAGAACCACGGCACGCCCGATGTGGCCTCGAGCTCGGCAGAGTTGCTTCGTCCGCCGGCCAGCACTGCCTCGCCGGGCGACAGTTGCCGGATCGCGACACCGGCGACATTGTCAGGATGCTCCGTGGTGAATTCTCGGTAGATGCTCTCGTCGTGCTGGCCGTCGTCACCGATCAACAGCCACTTCATTGCCGGAAAATCTTGGGCCATTCGCTGGAGGCTGGACCTCTTGTGCTCGCGGCCACTTCTGAACCACCGGTCGGTCGTCGGGCCCCAGTCCGTTAGCAGGAGCGGTCCGCGCGGGTACAGATTTCGGGCCAGGAACCTCGTCAGTGTCGCAGCCACGTTCCACGCCCCGGTGGACAGATAGATCACCGGGGCGCCCGGGTTGGCCTTTGTAAGCCGGTCATAGAGCACCGCCATGCCTGCCACCGGCGTGCGTGCGTGCTCGTCGAGCACGAAGGTGTTCCAGGCCGCCAGAAAAGGGCGGGGCAGGGCCGTGACCATGACCGTGTCATCCACGTCGGAAATAATCCCAAACGGCGCATCCGGGTCCACGATGAAGACCTTGGAAGAAACCGGCTCAGTGTCGTCGGTGCGCATGCGCACTTTGCGCCATCCGGTCTTCAGGTCGACCTCGAGCCGAACGTCCAGAACGCCGCCTCGACCCGGGCGAACTCGACGCTCTACCGAGCCGATGGCTATCGTGACCTCGACATCATCCACGGGGATGCTGAAAAAACTCCGCCACCCGCGCACCTTTGCGGCCCGGAGCTTGGGGGCCCCGTCGCCGCGAGTCAACACGACCCGGCACAGCACCCTAGCCCAGCCCGGGCCGCCGTAGCCGGTGTACGGGATGATCGTGGTAACCAGCCCTCGGCGACGTCCACGTCGTTCGCGCCAGCGATGAAGGGCATCCTCTATGCGCGCCGCTCTGTGCAGAATTGGTTCTGACGACCCACGAGATACTGAGCGAGAGTCGGGTCGAACCATGGCCCCAGTCTGACATCGTTTCACAGGACGTCGACGTTCGGGTCAGACAACTCCGGGCCACTTCCGCCTCGGTCAGAGCCGCTCGATCGGACCCGCTCGATCAGACCGGTTCGATCAGAGCCGTTCGATCAGACCGGTTCGATCAGGTCGGGCGAGTCGTTGCGCACGTTGCCCACGGCGCGGGACACTTCGTGAAACTGCGCTCGCTCGGCCACCTCAACGCCGCCGGCCGAAATTGCAGCGATGAGGCTCGTGGGCTCGTTCTCTCGCGGATCCAGCCAGTCATCGATCATGTCCGGCTGAAGAAATACGGGCATCCGATCGTGGATGCTTGCCAGGGTGCCGGTGGCCTCGCGCGTGATTATCGTCATGGACAGTACCCACTTGTCGGCGGAGTCGGCGGCGGCTGCGGGGTTTCTCCACCACTCGTAGAGTGCGGCGAACGCGAAAAGTTCGCCAGCGGGCAGGTGGATGAAGTTGGGAATCTTTCCTTGCTGTGTCGAGTGCCACTCGTAGTACCCGGTCGCGGGAACGAGAGCGCGACGCTTTCGCACCGCCGTGCTGAAGTGCCGCTTTTCGGTGAGGGTTTCGATCCGCGCGTTGATCGCCGTCACCCCCGACTTCAGGTCAGTGGACCAACTCGGCACCAGCCCCCAGCGCGCCGCTTCAAGGCGACGAACAGGCAGTTCATCGAGGGGGTCTTGGGGCATCGCATCGAGCACGATCGACACCGGATCGGTTGGGGCAACATTCCACGATGGCGCGGGCAGGTGATCGGCCGGCAGATCTACATCGAACAGGGCGACGAGATCGCCACTCGCTCCAGCCACTACAAATCGTCCACACATACATCCATTCTCGTCACAATGAGTGGAT
>JBBQZJ010000195.1:0-4618 GCA_038207805.1 Actinomycetales bacterium
GCCGGGTTGGGAATCATGCTGGAAACCTCGGTACTCATAGGCCTCGTAATACCCGGTGACACCATTGTTATCGTCGCAAGCACGGCCGTTGGCTCGGTGTCCGAGTTCGTCGCACTGGTCTTCGCCGTCATCGTCGGCGCACTTATTGGAGAGAGCATCGGCTTCGGGCTCGGTCGATTCTTTGGACCGCGAATCCGCGCGTCGCGGCTCGGCCAACGCGTGGGCGAGCGCAACTGGGTGCGCGCCGAAAGCTTTCTCGCTCGCCGAGGGGGCTTGGCGGTCTTCGTCTCTCGTTTCCTCCCGGTGCTGCACTCCCTGACACCACTCACGGTGGGAATGAGCTCAATGCGCTACCGGACCTTCATAGCCTGGACGCTACCCGCCTGCGTCCTATGGACGGTGGGCTATGTCTCGGTGTGGGTGTTCGCCGCCGGAACTTTTCGTGAACTCCTCGACACTGTGCATTTCGCTGGGTACCTATTCGTCGCGATCATCCTCGCGTTCGCGGCACTCACCTACCTCGTCAAGCGCCGACTTCAGCGCACCGTCGGGCCAGACGAGTCGGGGGCGGATGCCTCAGCACCCGCCCCCGACTAGTTCTGCGACTTAGATCAAGCCATTCTCAGTGAGCCACTGCCTCGCGATGTCGGCCGAGGACATCTCGTCTACCGTCGACTGCACGTTGAGTGCCACGAGGCCAGCAGCCGTGAGCTTTGCCTGCACTGCGTTGATGACCGATGCGATTTGGTCGGCGATATCCGCGTTGACCAACGGCACGATGTTGGAGGCCAGGAACAGCCCCTGGGGATCGGCGAGGGTAACGAGGTTCTCGGTCTGGATGCGGGGGTCGGCGCTGTAGACGTTGGCGATGTTTACCGTGCCAGCGAGCAGGTCCTGCACCGTGGTGTCACCGGTCGCGGTAAAGCCGACCGTCGCGCCATAGGTGGCGAGGAGTCCTGTAGGTCCATACGGACGCTCAGCGAGCTCCGGGTTGCCCCCGAGCGTCAACGGAACGGTGACGTTCTTGAGGTCCTCGAGTGAACTGAGGTTGTTGGTCGCCGCGAAGTCGGCCGTGACGTTGTAGGAGTCTTGGTCGGATGCGTCGGACTGGTCGAGCACCGTGAGGCTTGCCGGAAGAGCATCCTTGAGCTCTGCATAGACGTCAGCGGCCGTGGTCGCCGTTGTGTCGGGGCTGTAGAACTGCAGTAGGTTGCCGGTGTACTCGGGGAAGAGGTCGACTTCGCCCTTCTCCAGAGACGGGAGGTAGGCATCGCGCTGGCCGATCTGGAACTTGCGCTGGACGGTGAATCCAGCGTTCTCGAGCGCCTGAGAGTAGATCTCGGCGATGATCTCGTTGGAATAGTACGCCTGTGAGCCGACCGTGATCGTCTCGTTGGGACCCGAGCTTGTACCCGGGTCTAACGGATCACCTGACGCACACCCTGAAAGGGCCAATGCCACCCCGACCACGACCGCACCGAGTGCGAGCCGGCCCTTGTTCCTTGCTGTGAACATTTCTTTATCCTTTTCCTTGTTGGATGGGGTTTCCCATCGCCGCGCGTCGCCGGGTTAGCGACGTGCGGACATCTGTTGCGCGCCCCGCGGAAACGCCCGCGGGAACGACGAGGCGCTGCAGCACCGCGAACGCGGCGTCGAGGGCAAGCGCGAGAATCACAACCAGCAACGCGGCCCCGAGCATCCAGTCGAAGTGTCGGGTCGGTAGGCCGGCAAAGATCGGAAGTCCGAGACCCCCGAGACCGATGTAAGCGGCAACCGTCACCGTCGCAACGACCTGCAGCGTTGCCGAGCGCAGTCCACCAATCAGCAAAGGCAGGCCAAGGGGAATCTCGACTTTCACGAGAATCTGCCACTCCGTCATCCCGACTGCGCGAGCCGAGTCGATCACTCGTCGATCGATCTGCTCCAGACCGGAGTATGCCCCGGCTAGCACCGAGGGAATCGCGAGGGCCACGAACGCAACGAACGCTGCTAATGGCTTCTGAGTGACACCGATGACCAGCACCAGGAGCAGGATGAACCCAAACGACGGCAGCGCCCGGGCGGCTCCCGAAATACCAACCGCTACCTCGCGCCCACGACCGGTGTGGCCAATCAGGTACCCGAGTGGGATCGCAATCGCGCCCGCGATCACGATCGACACGAAGGTGTAAAAAAGGTGTTGCACCGCCAGAAGGGGCAGCGAGGGCGAGTCAGTTAGACGCTCCGGTGAGAAGATCCAGGCGAGCGCATCGAGGAAGAGACCCATATCAGGTAGCCGCTTCTTGCACCACGAGTTGCAGTGTTCGTGGCGGCCGCCTCGGCGCCCACGGCATCACGATTCGCCCGGCAAGAACCAGGAGGAAGTCCACCACAAGCGCGATGATTACGACAGTGACCACGCCAGCCAAAATTTCCGCGACGATCGCGCGCTGATACCCGTTCGTGAAGAGATAGCCGAGACTCTCCACCCCGATCAAAATCCCGACGGTAACGAGGCTGATCGTGCTCACCGCGGCGACGCGAAGTCCAGCCAAGATGACAGGACCAGCCAGCGGTAGCTCAACGGACCAGAACCGTCGCCAACTGGAGAACCCGACCGCTGTTGCCGATTGGCGAATCGCGGGGTCGACGGACGTAAGGGCATCCGCAACCGAGCGGGACATTATCGCAATGGCATACAGGGTGAGTGCGATCGTGAGGTTCAGTGAGCTCAGGTAGCTGATTCCCAGCAGGGGCGGAAGAATCACGAAGAGCGCTAGTGACGGGATCGTGTACAGCAACCCCGCGACAGTGAGCAAAAGCCCGCGGGTGAGTTTGTAGCGGTAGGCCAAGAATCCCAGCGGAATCGAAATCACGAAGCCGATGACGATCGGCGGAATAGATAGGGCGAGGTGCTCGAGGCTGAGACGCCCGATGAGTGCGAAATTATTGATGACCCAGGTCATGTACCGTCGACCAATCGTCCGGCGGCGCGGCCCTGGGAATCAACCAGTATCGAACCGCGATCGGTCTTGCGAATGCTGAGGGCGCGCTTTCCCTGCTGCACACCAATAAACTCCTCGACGAATTCGCTCGCGGGATCGGACATTATCTCGGTGGGGCTCCCCACCTGCGCAATACGCGCCCCCTGTTCGAGAATGACGACCTGGTCGCCGAGTAGGAATGCCTCGTCGATGTCGTGGGTGACAAACACCACGGTCTTGTCGAGATCGCGCTGAAGGCGAATGGTCTCCTGCTGAAGCTCGGCGCGAACGATGGGGTCAACCGCACCGAAAGGCTCGTCCATGAGCAAAATGTTGGGGTTGGCAGCGAGCCCACGCGCGACACCGACCCGCTGCTGCTGGCCCCCGGAGAGCTGACTCGGGTAGCGCTCGGCCAGGTCACGGTCGAGGCCCACAGTGTCGAGGAGTTCGAGTGCAGCCGCTCGCGCCTGCTTCCGAGGAACGCCGTTCAGTACGGGCACGGTGGCGACGTTGTCAATGACACGAAAGTGCGGCAACAGACCCGAGTTCTGCATCACATAGCCGATGCTCCGACGCAACTGCACCGGGTCACGGTCGAGGATGCTCTCGCCGTCGATCTCGATCGCCCCACCGGTGGGATCCACCATCCGATTGATCATGCGCAGCAGAGTGGTCTTGCCACTACCCGACGAACCGACCAAGACCGTCGTTTTGCGAGAAGGAATCACCAAAGAAAAGTCGTCAACGGCGAGCGTCCCGTTAGGGAACTGCTTCGACACTGCCCGGAATTCGATCATTAGTGCGTTCCATTCCTCGCGCCCGAACGCGGATCGACACGGTGCTCTTGATCCCTTGTAACACTATCCGGGGCGGCAGTCATTCCGGATTGCCCAACAATATTCTGCGGAGACCCTCAGGTTGTCCGCTGAACCTGCGGTCGCTAGCGCGAAACGGCTCCGAATTGGTCAGCCAGCATCGCCGTTGTCGTCTCGCGCGCTACCGACAGAAACGCGTCATCGCCGTCGGGATTGCGAGCAAAGGAACGGGCCACGAGCGCGTCCGTCACCTCAATGACTGCCTCGAACCGAAGGCGGGTCGCCGAGGAATCGGGTACTCCGAATCTCACAACCATGCCGTCCAGGATGCGATTTGCCACGACCGAGTTAAAGGTGCGGTCGGTTGTAGCAGGACGCAGATCAATGACGTCGCCCATGCGAATTCCGCGGAATCCGGGTTCGGTGCGGAACGCGTCGACGAACACCTCGAAGGCACCCATGAGAGCGCTGGACCAGTCGGGATGACGGGGGCTTACTACCTCGTCGGCGATGCGGGAGAGCACGCGTTCGAGATTGCGCGAAGCGAGCGCCTGCAATAGGGCGATCCGGTCAGGAAAATAACGGTAAACGGTGCCAATCGAAGCCCCGGCCCTATCGGCAACCATGGCCGTGGTGAGCCGCTCGAATCCGATCTCGGACACGACGTCGGCCGCCGCATCCAGAAGCGCCGTGATCCGCGCAGTACTGCGCGCCTGAACCGGGGAATTCCTCAAAGCGACCAGCGCTTCGGAAAGGTAGTCCAACGTATCGGTGGCGGCCACGGAAATCTCCTTCATTTTCTGAACTACATCGTACTCCTAGGTGAGGAACAATCCACTC
>JBBQZJ010000196.1:0-4585 GCA_038207805.1 Actinomycetales bacterium
GTCGACAACACCCTGATGCGGGGTGCGAGCGTGTTCTACGTCGGGCGAGAAGCGTGGCGTCGAAGGCTTATCTCGTTTCGTGACATCGCCGTTTTCGCCTGGCACCAGTTTCGCTTTCTCGCAGTCGGCGAGAACAAAAACCATCTCGCGCACGCGAAGGAGCGCGCGTTGGGCCTGGTCGGTGGGCACACCGAGGAAGCGCTTATTCGCCTCGCGAACGACATCTACGCCAAGGACATTTCGCCCAACCTCTGGCCAGAAACGGTCGCGCTCACTCAGGAGCACCTTCGGAGCGGCCACGAGGTCTGGCTCATCACTGCCACCCCACAACTGGTCGCGGAGGTCATCGCGCAGCGACTCGGACTCACCGGCGCGCTGGGCACCAACGTCATGGCACTCGACGGAGTCTTCACGGGAGACCTCGATGGGCCGGTGCTTCACGGCGAGGAGAAGGCAGCGGTCGCGCGGCTCTTCGCGGAGACGAAGGGTGCCGACCTCGCACAATGCTGGGCTTATTCGGACTCCAGCAATGACATCCCGCTGCTGACGATCGTTGGCAACCGAGTAGTGGTCAACCCCGACGCGAAACTGCTTGCGCACGCAATCAGCAAAGGCTGGAAGGTCATGCCGCTGAGCAGATCGAGCATCAAGGATGCCCGCCGCCAGTCGAAGAAGGATGCGAAGTCCAACTCCGCTGGTTGAGTAGCGGCTTCAGCCGCGTATCGGAACCTACTTCTTGTTGCGACGCTGGTGGCGCGTCTTGCGCAGCAACTTGCGGTGCTTCTTCTTCGCCATGCGCTTGCGACGCTTCTTGATTACTGAACCCATATGAACCTCAACTGTTCCGAATGAACCGACCGGTTCGCTTCAGAACCGTGACAACAAGGGGCGAGTCTACCGTATTCGCCATCGACCAAAGGCGTCGCGCTAGCCGACGTCTGCGATGGGAGTCTGGATGGCGGCGACGACCGCCGACTCGGGTATGCGGAACGAGCGCCCAAACCGCACTGCCGGCAGATCGCCAGAGTGCACCAACCGGTACACGGTCATGTTCGAGACGCGCATCATCTCGGCCACCTCGGCGACCGTGAGAAAACGTACGTCTGACAGCGACATGGGTTGCGAACTCCTCGACATGTTTGGCACGCCCGACCAAATGTGACTGGAGTGCTAATCGGTAACACTAGGGGCAGACGTGAGTCAGTGTCCAGCCCCAGCGAGGGGGTCTAGCGACGGAAAGGCCTGCGCCGCATCGGCCGGGGTAGGCGCTTAGTGACCTGCTCAGCCGCGTCATGGATGGCGCTTCGCGCGCCGTGCGTGCTTTCGGCGACCCGTCGGCCGATGGTCTCCCCCATGTCGGCGCCCGACCATGCCGCAAACGCGGCCGAAACGTCACCGCGGGCCGAGGTCACATCGACATCCCTCAACCCGGCCTCCAGAAACGGCAGGATCCATTCCTCGATTGCGTCGAGCGGAGCGGCATCCAGCCGGTAGAACCGGTGTTGGCCGTCTTCGCGCACGGTAACCAGCCCGTGATCGCGCAGAACCTTCAGGTGCTTTGAGACCGTCGGTTGAGTGAGGCCGATCCGCTCCACGATCTCGCCGACACTGATCTCACCGCGCGCGGGATCGTCGTCGTGGTACCGCTCGAGAAGTACTTGCAGGAGGTCTCGCCTGGTCGGATCGGAGATCACATCGAAGATGTCAGCCATATGATCAGGGTACCTGCGAGCCCGTGGGCACGATACTGGTGTGGTGAGCATGCGTAGCGGACCCGTCACCCGCGAAACTCTGTTCGGGCGCCTCCGAGGGGGCTTGGACGAATTCGTCGCGTCGTCTCCGGCCCGATTCGCGATCGTCATCTTTGCGTCGCTCATTCTCGTCTTCACTGCGCTGTTCTCGCTGCCAATCGCAACGGCCTCCGGAAAACAGGCCCCGCTGGTCGACGCGGTATTCACTGCTGTCTCCGTGATCTGTGTGACCGGGCTATCGACGGTAGACATGGCCACCTACTGGTCCGGGTTTGGACACGTTCTGGTCTTCGTGGGCGTCGAAATCGGCGGCGTGGGCGTGCTCACCGTCGCATCGATCCTCGGTTTGGTGATCAGCCGCCGTCTGGGGCTGCGCCAGAAGTTGCTTGCCGCGGGCGACGCGAACCCGTTGCGTATTCGCAAGGGGCCGGTCGCCGAAGGGCAGGCCATCCGGCTGGGCGAGACGGGCGGGCTGCTGCTCACCGTCGCGGTCAGTGTGCTCATTATCGAGGCGATCATTGCCGCTCTCATCTTTCCCAGAATGCTGTTGCAGGGCGTCGAATTGTGGGATGCAGCATGGCAGTCGGTCTATATCGCCGCTATGGCGTTCACCAACACGGGTTTCTTGCCGGTCGAGAATGGCCTTGCCGACTATTCGGGCGACGTCTGGTTTCTTGCCGCGCTCATGCTCGGCGTGGTCGCCGGCGCTATTGGGTTCCCGGTGATCTACGCGATCTCGCGCAACGTGTTGCACCCGCGCCGCTGGTCGCTGCATGTCAAGCTCACCCTCATCACGTTCGCTCTACTTCTGCTGCTGGGCGCAGCGGCCTACTTGGTGCTCGAGTGGGGGAATACGATGGCGGGAATGGACGCCGGGCAGAGAATTCTGCAGAGCTTCTTTCTGTCGACAATGACAAGGTCGGGCGGATTCGCGACACTCGACATCTCCCAGTTGGATGGCTCGAGCCTGCTAGTGACCGACATGCTCATGTTTATCGGCGGGGGATCCGCCTCGACGGCGGGTGGCATCAAAGTGACCACGCTCGCCATCCTGTTCCTCGCAGCGTTCGCTGAGGCCCGCGGACACAACGACATGGAGGCCTACGAGCGCCGAATCCCGCAAGACGTGCTTCGACTCGGGGTCAGCGTCGTGTTGTGGGGTGCGACAACGGTCGCCGTGTCATCCATCGCAATCCTGCTCATCACCGACGAGCCGCTCGACTATGTCTTGTTCGACGTAATCAGCGCGTTCGCCACCTGCGGGCTGTCGACCGGACTGACCGCAACGACAACGGAGCCCGCGCAGTACGTTCTTGCTGCGACCATGTTCCTAGGGCGAATCGGTACCGTGACTTTAGCGGCCGCACTCGCCGCAAGCCAGCACCCGAAGTTGTTCTCTCGTCCCGAAGAAAGGCCCATCGTTGGTTGACAAGATTGCCCATGACGCCCCGGTCCTCGTGATCGGCCTCGGCCGGTTCGGAGCAGCCACCGCCGGTCAGTTGCATCGCCTCGACCGTGAGGTGCTCGCCATCGACGGTGACGCCACTCTCGTGCAGAAATGGTCAGAGCGCGTAACGCACGCTGTACAGGCAGACGCGCGAAATATCGACGCTCTACGCCAGATAGGCGCCGCGGACTTCTCGATCGCGGTCGTCGCGGTGGGATCGACGATCGAGGCGAGCGTTCTCATCACGGCGAACCTGGTTGACCTCAAGATTCCGCAGATCTGGGCGAAAGCGATTAGTCAGTCGCACGGCAAGATTCTTGCGCGGATCGGCGCCAACCACGTGATCTATCCCGAGGCCGAGGCTGGCGAACGTGTTGCTCACCTCGTTTCGGGCCGGATGCTCGACTTCATAGAATTCGACGACGATTTCGCAATCGTGAAAATGTACCCACCGAAGCCGATTCGCGGCATCCCCCTCTCCCAGTCGCAGGTTCGGCAGAAGTTCGGTGTCACCGTCGTCGGCGTCAAATCACCCGGAGCGGACTTCACCTACGCGACACCCGAGACCGTCGTGTCGAACCACGACCTGATCATTGTCAGCGGCAACTCGAATGACATCGAGAAGTTTGCGATGGTATCGAGCTAGCCGCCCGCCGCCAGTTCGCGGGCTCGAGCGAGCGCGGCCGCTGTCGCTCGGTTGAAAAGGCCGGAGAGATCGGCCTTTGTCAGCTCGGCAATCGCGCGCTCTGTTGTTCCGTTGGGGCTGGTCACTCGCCGACGAAGTTCGGCGGGGTCCTCGCCGGAGGCCACGAGCAGATCGACCGACCCGACGAACGTGCCCGTCACCATCAGGGTGGCCTGCTCCGCGCTAAAACCAAGGTGAAGGGCGGTGCGGGTGAGTTCCTCGATGAGGTAGAAAACGTAGGCGGGCCCCGACCCCGAGATGGTGCTCAGGGCATCGATCTGGGACTCGGGCACCTCGATGACACTGCCGACGGTCTCGAAGACGGCCCGCCCGAGAGCGACCTGCTCCACGCTGGCTCGTGATCCTGCCGACAGACCGGTCACGCCCTTGCTGACCAGTGCGGGCGTGTTCGGCATTGCGCGTAACACGGCGTGCGGCACCAGTGCCTCCATGGTTGCCGTTGTCACGCCGGCCGCGACGCTGATGACCAGAGCGTCGGGTTCGAGCGACTCGGCGAGCGCCGCCAGCGTACCCGGCACCATCCCCGGTTTCACTCCGATGAGCACAACCTTTGCTCCGGCCGCGGCGCGACCGTTCGCGTCGGGTGTGGATTCGAGCGCAAATGACTCGACCCCGGGCATCCTCACCAGCGACGCCTTGGCCTCGGTGCGGTTAGTGACGCGGATGCCGCCATCCACCGTC
>JBBQZJ010000197.1:0-4585 GCA_038207805.1 Actinomycetales bacterium
CGTGGCTGGTGCAGCTCACTCCGTGCCTGTCGGCATCTGTGGTGAAGCCGCCGCTGACCCGCGCCTCGCCGTCGTCCTTGTGGGCCTCGGTGCGACATCCCTATCGATGTCATCCTCCGCGATCGCCGACGTGCGCGCCGAACTGGCCATGCACACGCTCGACGACGCCCGCAGACTCGCCGCACTCGCTGTGTCGGCCGAGAGTGCCGAGGCCGCCTACCAAGCGGTTGTCGACGCAACTATCAGCAGTCCCTAACCCCATCACCACCATACAGAACAAGGAGCGACACCCATGACGACGACGTCAGCACCTCGCACGACGGCGAGGGTCCGAGTCCAACGATTCGGAACCTTCCTCAGCGGGATGATCATGCCCAACATCGCGGCTTTCATCGCGTGGGGCTTCATCACCGCATTCTTCATCCCGACCGGCTGGACCCCGAATGAGACTCTTGCGTCGCTCGTCGGACCGATGATCATCTACCTGCTCCCCCTTCTTATCGCCAACACCGGTGGCCGCATGGTCTACGGAACGCGGGGTGGCGTGGTCGCTTCGATCGCGACGATGGGCGTCATCGTGGGAACGACGATCCCGATGTTCATCGGTGCCATGCTTGTCGGCCCGCTGGCGGCGTGGATCATGAAGAAGATCGACGCTCTCTGGGCAGGCAAGATCCGGGCCGGATTCGAAATGTTGGTGGATAACTTCTCCGCAGGCATCGTCGGGTTCGCTCTCGCGCTCGGCGCCTTCTTCGGCATCGCGCCGGTCGTGACCGTACTCAGCGACGCGCTCGGCGCTGGAGCGAAGTTCCTGACCGAGACCGGCCTTCTCCCGCTTGCCAGCCTCGTCATCGAGCCCGGAAAAGTGCTCTTCCTGAACAACGCAATCAACCAGGGAGTGCTCACGCCGCTCGGCATCCAGCAAGCTGGCGAGACCGGCAAGTCGATCCTGTTCCTGCTCGAAGCCAACCCTGGCCCGGGTCTGGGTCTGCTCGTTGCTTTCGCGTTCTTCGGCGTCGGCATCGCCCGTGCTACCGCACCTGGCGCGATCATCATCCAGTTCCTGGGCGGTATCCACGAGATCTACTTCCCGTACGTATTGATGAAGCCAGTTCTCATCGTGGCGATGATCGCGGGTGGGATGACGGGTATCACCACGAACCTGATCTTCGGTTCGGGCCTGCGAGCTCCGGCATCCCCGGGCAGCATTTTCGCGGTGCTGCTTCAGACCGCATCCGACAGCTACCTCGGCGTCATCCTCTCCGTGGTGCTCTCCGCCACGGTGTCGTTCCTCGTTGCAGCGGTCATCTTGCGGGCCTCACGCAACCGTGACCTCGACGCACTCGCGGCGGGCGCCGACGGCTTCAAGTCGGCTGTCAGCCAGAACGCTGGACTCAAGGGCAGCACGAGCAGAGTTGGCGACTTGCTGGGCCAGAGCACGACGACCGCCACGATCAAGAACGTGGTGTTCGCGTGCGACGCCGGTATGGGATCCAGCGCAATGGGCGCAACCGTTCTGCGCAAGAAGCTCAAGGAGGCGGGCGTGACATCGGTCACGGTCACCAACAAGGCAATCACCAATCTCGACGATGAGGCCGACCTTGTGATCACTCACCAGGACCTCACTGCGCGCGCGGAGAGCCAAGCTCCGCACGCACGGCACGTCTCGGTTGAGAACTTCATGAACAGCCCCCAGTACGACGAGGTTGTCCATATGATCAAGAGCCAGCAGAGTTAGTCTGTGTGGCCTAGGCGGGGCCGGTCGTGATGACCGGCCCCGCCACCAATTCTGATCTCCGGCGAAAGGTGTTGGCGTGAATTCCTCGGTCCTGACCATCGAGAGCATCGTGCTCCATGGTTCCGCACAGACCCCCACTGACGCGATTGCCGAATCGGCACGGTTGCTCGAACGCGCCGGAGCCGTCACGCTCGGGTACGAGGAAGCAATGCTTCAGCGTGAAGCCCTGGTGTCGACCTACATGGGCAACTTTCTTGCCATCCCTCATGGAACCAACGAGGCGAAAGATTCGATCCTCAAGTCGGCGATGACGGTAGTGCGCTACGACAATCCGATCGATTGGGCCGGCAACCCCGTGCGTGTGGTGGCCGCCATCGCGGGCAAGGACAGCGGCCACATGGCAGTACTTTCGTCACTTGCACTCATCTTCAGTGACGATGCCGCAGTCGAGCAGATGCTCGCTGCCGAGACGCCCGAGGCTGTCCTCGCGCTACTGGGCGACGTCAACGACACCCCATGACCGCCGTGCACTTCGGGGCCGGTAACATCGGCCGCGGGTTCATCGGCCTTCTCCTTCGTGAGGCGGGCCACGACCTCGTATTCGTGGATGTCAATGCTCCCCTCATCGCTGCGATCCGCGACGCAGAGAGCTACCGGGTGATCGAAATCGGGCCGGGTGGCCGTGTACATCTCGTCACCGGCTTTACGGCCATCGACAGTTCGGCCGACCGAGACGCGGCGGTGGCGGCGGTCTCCGCGGCTGACATTGCTACCACGGCGGTGGGTCCCACTGTTCTTCGCTTCATCGCTCCTCTCATCGCTGACGCACTTCGACAGCGCGATCCAGCACTCAAACCGCTTGTCGTGATGGCCTGCGAAAACGCCTTGCAAGCAACCGATCTTCTCCGCGCTGAGATCGCTGCGGCGCTGGCCGACGATCTGTCGAAGCTGGGGCGGGCGACTTTCGCCAACACAGCAGTGGATCGGATCGTGCCCACCGCCGATCCAGCAGACGGCCTGGATGTGCGGGTCGAGCCGTTCTGTGAGTGGGCGATCGAGTCTGCACCGTTCGGGGATGCACTGCCGAGCATCCCGGGGGCACACTTCGTCGACGACCTCGCGCCGTACATCGAGCGAAAGCTTTTCACCGTCAACACGGGACACGCGACCTGCGCCTATCTGGGTCGGGTGGCCGGGCACGAGTTTGTACATGACGCGATCGCGGATCCGGTGGTGCGGGCGGGCGTTGTCGCCGCCCTGGAGGAGACATCGGGACTGCTCATTCTGCGCCACGAGTTCGAGGTCACGGTTCAGGATGCCTACCGCGCGACCGCGATCGAGAGGTTCGCGAACGCGGCACTCGCCGATCCCGTCACCCGGGTCGGACGTCAGCCGCTCCGCAAGCTCGGCAGGCATGAGCGGTTCATCGAGCCAGCCGCGGCACTCGCGGAGGCCGGAATCGTGCCAGCCGGTCTGCTGGCTGCGATCGGCGCAGCCCTCGCGTTCCGCGTCGATGATGACCCCGAGAGCGTGGAGCTCGCGGCCCGCCTCGCGGCAGAAACTGCTGACGAGTTCGTCAGCGCAGTATGCGGAGTCGAGGCCGAGCATCCACTCTTTGCGCACCTAGTGAGCGTGGTGCAGGCCTCGCAGCTCTCGTAGCTCGGCCCAGCTAGAACGACGAACGGTCGGGTTCGGTGTCGAGTCGGAATGTGCGACCGGTTATCGTGACCGGGCGGATGCGCACCCACCGGTACTTCAGGGTGGGAATCCACGGTCTGAGTGGCAGTTGGTCGGCCATATCGATGTCGGCACCGTGATCGAGGTGTTCCGCTGTTCCTTTCACCACAACACTGAATGCGGTCGACTCGTCGTAGCCGTCAATCTCGAAGGCGACTGAAGGGTTGACGGTCAGGCCCAGCAGTTTGGATCCGGGTGCGGTGCGGAAGTAGAGGTTGCCCTCGGAGCCCGCGTAGTTGATCGGGAAGATGTCAGCGCCCTCGGAGGTCGCTATCGCAAGGCGACCCAGCGATTCCGTGTACAGCCGCTGCCAGCATTGGTCGCTGGTGAGTTCGACTATTGCATCATCTTCGGTCATGGTCTGCTCTCCCGTTATCCCCAGAAGTGCTCCCCCACTCGGTAACCGCCGAGGGATGCGCCCTGCGTTACCGGCAAATGTATGCGCCAAGTCTGGATGCGCCAAGGGTCTTAAGCCCTACTGATTGGCTTTGGCGGGCCTATACTGGCGCCACTATCCGCACAACGACGTTAGGAATGCCCCTCATGGCCTCAGTATCTCGTTCACGCCGTTCCCTCGCAGGAATCGTGCTCATCATTGCCGGACTACTGGTATTGCTCAGCGTGGTTCTTCCGCTCCTTAATGTTGCGGTCCCGTATCTCGGTGCCCTTGCCTACGCTGCACTTGCCGTCGCGCTACTGATCCTCGCTCTGGGCGCGGTGAATAGCACGCTGGCGAAGATCTCGCTCATCGTTGGAGGCATCGGCTTCGCGCTTCTTGCCCTCATCGGTTTCGGGATCGGACTGCCGGGCGTGCTGGTTACAGTTGCCTCGGTCTTGGCGGCCCTCGGGTTCCTCATCGGCGCGATTGTGCTGTACGTCGGCAAGGAGATCACCAACATCGCCGCGATCATGTTCATGATTGCTGCGATTGTTGCGGCCATCATCCTGCTGGGTGCCGCAGCCGCACTCGGGCTTGGGGCGTTCGGCACAATCCTGGCCGTGGTGTTCGGCGCAGCTCTCGTGGTGGCCGGCATCTACTTCCGCCGTTCAGAGAACCGTCGCGGCTAGCAATCAATTGTGTGACTGAGTGCTTTTCGCTAGGCGCTGAGT
>JBBQZJ010000198.1:0-4583 GCA_038207805.1 Actinomycetales bacterium
CCGACCAGAATCGCCAGATAAAGAACTGGCCGCCCTCGCTTCGCAATGACCGAAGCTTGGACCCCTCGAGGTAGATGGATGACACGCCAGGTGCCACCTGCCGCACCCCCGAGACGCGAATCCCGTGTCGCAGGCTCGAGACGACTGGGGTGATGAATCGGAACACCAGTATTGCGCCGAATGCAAGAACGTAGAGCGCGACCCAGTAGACACGCTGCGCAGTGCCGTCTGTCAGGATGCCGCCGACACTCAGTTGGTGAGGGATTGCCACTGCAACCGCCGCGTAGCTGATGAGGTGGATGACGTGCCACGCCTCGTAGCTAAACCTCCGACGCACGGCAACCAGCGAGCTGATGACCACTGCCACCAGCAGACCCAGGCCGATGAACGCAAGCGGCATATCGGGCAGCGCGAGCATTGGCCCCAGCTCTGCGATGGGGTTGAATCCCGTGCTCAGTGCGTATCCGATGAGCAAGAGTGCTCCGTGCCCGAGCAATAAGTACAGGGCCGGCTTCCCCAATCGTCGGTGGGTTGCTACCGCACGATCGTGACCGACGGTGCGGTCGATGAGAGGTACCCGCGCAGCAAGCACGAGCATCACGAGCACGAAGTCAGTTCCGATCAGGCCAGCGACTATTCCGAGACTGGTGATGATCGCGGCCGGGGAGGTGAACTTGTCGACACCGCCCGAAGAAAGGAACAGGGCGGCCGCTGCAGCCCCGGAACCCCACAACATCGCGACGAGTGCATCCGATCTGCGGGCCCGCTTGGCGAATTGGCGTCGTCGAGCCGCTGGTGGCGGAACTCGATGCGGACCTCTCGCGAGCTCGGGGGTGAGCGATGTCATAGGCCAAGAGTCGCGTTGCGAGCTATGAACGGGCTATGAGCGACTCCGCGATCGGCTGGGAGTTTGGCGGCAGGTTTCAGACAAGACCGGATGTTCCGAGCGCTGTCCCGATCAGGAATGTGGCAGCGAGGGCCAGCGCGCCACCCAACACCACTCGCACCGTGGGGCGCAACCAGTAGCTGTCTCCGATCCAAGCACTCAGTGCACCCGTGCCAGCGAGCGCGATCAGAACCGCCGTGAACGTCACGGGAACTCGAATGGCCTCTGGCGGAAGCAGAATCGCGAGCAGAGGGAGAATCGCTCCCACGAAGAAGGCGAGCGCGGAGGCTCCTGCTGCCTGCCAGGGGCTGACGACGTCGCGCTCGTTGATGCCTAGTTCGATCTCCAGGTGTGCAGTGAGGGCGTCGTGTGCAGTGAGCTCGACCGCCACTTGGTGCGCGGTCTGCGTTGACAGACCCTTCTTCTCGAACAGCCCCGCCAGTTCGGCCAACTCCTCATCGGGCTGCTCCGCGAGTTCGCGGCGTTCCTTGGCAATGAGGGCATGTTGGGTGTCCCGCTGACTGGAGACCGACACGTACTCGCCGAGCGCCATCGAAATCGCACCACCGACGAGACCGGCGAGACCGGCGATCAGAATCGGCGCCTGAGCTGTGGTCGCACCAGCCACACCGACGACGATCGCAGCTACCGAAACAATTCCGTCGTTGGCACCCAACACGCCGGCCCTGAGCCAATTCAGCTTGTGCGCGATTCCGTCTCCGTGCGGCTCATTCGAATGTCCGGCCAGGGTGTCAGGTTCGCTCATGGCTCTAGCTAACACCGGGATGCCTGACCGCTTCCAGTCAGGCAAGGCTTGGCTTTGTTTCCTCCACGAAGATTGTGTTTGCGCGTGCGGCTGCACTCTCGCTACCCTGCATTCATGAGAACACTTCGCCCCGTGGCGGTTGCCGCCCTTGTCCTTACTGTGCTTGCCACGCTGAGCGGGTGCTTCCTTCTCCCGTCGGCTCCGGGAGGGGGTACCTCGACCGACACCTCGCTTGCCGGAACCTCGTGGAGCGGAACCGATTCCGACGGCGACTCGTGGGTATTCGACTTCCAGGCCGACAACACTGTCGGCTTCATGCTCAACACCGATTCCTACGACGACGCCACGGACACCTGGGCCGTCAACGGCGGCACCCTGACGATCACGATCGAGTTCACCGATGGCACGGCGACCATGGTCGGACCCTACTCGGCTGGGGCCAGCTCCATTCCGCTTGCCGGATCCCAAGACGGTGCAAGCTGGACCGTCGACATCACCAAGAAGTAGCTTTAGGCCCTCGATGCGAGGGCGGCGGCCCCCAGAATGCCCGCGTTGTTTCGATGCACCGCGGGCACGATGGGGGTCTTCAGTTTGAGCAGCGGCAGAAACTCCTGATAATTCTTGGAGACCCCGCCACCGACAATGAACAAGTCGGGGCTGAACAGCGCTTCGAGGGTCGTGTAATAGATCTGGAGCCGTGCGGACCACCGTTTCCAGCTCAAGTGACGCCGTTCCATAACCGAGTAGGCCGCCTGGCTCTCGGCATCCCGTCCGTTGATCTCGATGTGACCAAGTTCGGAATTGGGAACCAATACTCCGTCGTAGATGATGGCGCTACCGATGCCGGTGCCCAGCGTCGTCATGACGACTAGGCCGGGTATGTCACGCGCCGCGCCGTACATTGCCTCTGCGTAGCCCGCGGCATCCGCGTCGTTCACGAAAACGATGTCGTGCCCGAGGGCGTCTTCGAAAAGCTTCTCGGCCTCCAAACCAATCCACTTCTTCGACACGTTTGCCGCGGATAGGGTGCGCCCGTTCTTGACTATGGCGGGAAAGCACACGCCGACAGAGATTCCTTCCTCGATGCCACCAAGCTCTGCGATGAGCTCCGTTAGAGTCTGGATGATGGCGGTGGGCTCTCCGCCCGCGGGCGTTGCGCGTTTTAGTCTGTCTGTGACCAGCTCACCCGTTGCGAGATCTACCACCGCGCCCTTGATTCCTGTTCCGCCAATGTCGATTCCGAGCGCGTGTGTCATGGTTGTGTCCTTTTAGGCGAGGGTCAGGATGTCGGCGCCGCGTTCGGTCACCACGAGGGTGTGTTCGAACTGTGCGGTAGGGGCTTTGTCCCGTGTGGTCACGGTCCAGTCATCGGCCCACTGTTCCCAGGCGATCGAGCCGGGGTCTGCGGGAGTGCCGAGGGTCAACATGGGCTCGATAGTAAAGACCATTCCGACTTCCATAACGTCGTTGAACGCGGGAGCGGAATCGTAGTGCGGCACGATCAGTCCGGTGTGAAATGCGGACCCGACCCCGTGACCCGTGAACTCACGCACCACTCCATAGCCGAAGCGTTTGGCGTATGACTGAATGGCCCGTCCGATCACGTTCACCTCCCGCCCGGGAGCGACCGCCTTGATCCCTCGGTTCAGAGCTTCTCGGGTGCGCTCGACGAGGTCGCTGATCTCACCCGGCGCCTCGCCCACGATGAAGGTCATGTTGAGGTCGCCGTGCATCCCATCAAGGTAGGCCGTGATGTCTATGTTGATCAGGTCGCCATCCTGCAGCACCGTGTCGTCAGGGATGCCGTGACAGACGACCTCGTTGAGACTCGTGCAGCACGACTTGGGGAAGCCGCGGTAGCCCAGCGTTGACGGGTAAGCGCCGTGGGAGACGAGGAAATCGTGCGCCACGGCATCGAGCTGGTCGGTGGTAATTCCGGGCCGAATCGCGGCCCCGACCGCCTCCACAGCTCGTGCTGCGATCGATCCCGCTCGCCGGATCCGCTCGACCTCGCTCGGGGTGTACACGTTGGTTCCGGTATACGTCGCCGGCGCCGCCCGATCGACGTATTCGGGCCGAGCGATAGAAGCAGGAACGGGCCGTCGCGAGGAAATCTGGCCGGGAATGAGGTGACCCTTCGCATCCCTAGGCATAGTGTTGAGTCTAGTTTCGAGCAGGAGGAACCGATGACCGACTGGTGGTACAACCACAAGACCGGCGAGGTCGAAGAGGGCCCACAATCTCTGGGTTCTGACCGAGACGGCCCTTACGGGTCCCGGGAAGACGCACTTCGCGCACCCGAGATTGCCGCCGAACGCGCACGCCGCTGGGCCGAGGACGACGACGATGACTAGGCGGGCATCCGTTCGATGAGGCTCACCGCGTCGATCGGGGCGCGCACTTTTGACTCGTTGTCGAAGTAGACGTAGGCATCGCGACCGCTGTCAAGCCAGCCGCCCACCGTTGTTGACCAGCGCTCGAGGTCGGCCGCTTCGTACCAGCCGTGAGGATAGAGCGCGGTATCGGCGTGCAGGCGCGCGTACCGAAAGTCTGCAGTGACGGCGTCGATGACGGGCCACTTGGCTGAGTCTCCATACACTGCTGCGACGCGGTAGCGGGCCAGCAGTTCGACAAAGTCATCGGTGGCAAAACTCGAGTGTCGCACCTCGATGGCGTGACGCACCGGACGATCCGCGTCGATCTGCAGGTACTCCTTGCCGGTCATCCTCGCGCCCCGCTCACGAGCCAGCGCTAGTGCCTCGGTGGCAGTGTGAGGGAGCTGCTCCAGAAATCGCTGAACGAGGTAAGGCTCGAAGCTGAGGCTCGGCGGGAGTTGCCACAGCACGGCCCCCAGTTTTTTACCCAGGCTGAGGATGCCGGAGGCGAAGAAATTTGCGAGCGGCTCGTGCACATCGTCTAAGCGGCGGATGT
>JBBQZJ010000199.1:0-4571 GCA_038207805.1 Actinomycetales bacterium
CACGTCAGCTTCGCGGAGGCGGTCGAGCGCATGGCGGCGAGGATTGGCTTCGAACTGCACTACGAAGATGGTGGGTCCGCTACTGACCACAGCAATCGTGCCCGCATCCTCTCGGCCAATCAGGCAGCGGCCGAGTTCTTCGTCGCTCAGTTGGGCACGCCAGAAGCCGCGCCGGGCCGCGAGTTTCTCGGATCGCGTGGCTTTGATCCGTCGGCCGCCGAGCGATTCGGCGTGGGGTTCGCGCCGCGCGGCGCGGTGCTTGGCAAACACCTTCGTGGTCTGGGGTACACCGAGGAGGAACTGGTTACCGCGGGCCTATTGGGCAAGGGCGATCGGGGTGATGTCTACGATCGATTCCGGGGCAGGTTGGTGTGGCCCATTCGTGATGCCACCGGCGCAACGCTCGGGTTCGGTGCTCGCAAGCTCCTCGACGACGATACCGGCCCCAAATACCTCAACACCCCGGAGACGCCGGTTTACCACAAGAGTCAGGTGCTCTACGGCCTCGACCTTGCCAAGCGCGACATTTCGCGCGGGCGCCAGGTTGTTGTGGTCGAGGGCTATACCGACGTCATGGCGTGTCACCTCGCCGGAGTGACTACCGCGGTCGCCACTTGCGGCACGGCCTTCGGTGTCGACCACATCAAGTTGGTGCGGCGCATGATCGGCGACGTCGAGAATTCTGACACCACAGGAACCGGCGAGGTCATCTTCACCTTTGACCCCGACGAGGCCGGCCAGAAGGCCGCGAGTAAAGCATTCGCGGAGGAGCATCGCTTCGCCGCACAGACCTTTGTCGCCGTCGCCCCCGACGGCTTGGACCCCTGCGATTTACGCCTCAACCGTGGCGATGACGCCGTTCGCCGGCTCGTGAAGACGCGCCGACCACTGTTCGAGTTCAAGATTCGACGTGAGCTGGCTGGCCACGACCTTGAGACCGTCGAGGGCAGAGTCGCGGCACTACGGGCGTCGGCACCGGTGGTAGCAGGCATCCGCGATCAGGCGCTCGGCGTGGGATACGTGCGCAATCTTGCTGGGTGGTTGGGCATGGATCCCGGGGAGGTGTCTCGCGCCGTGGCATCCGCTCGCGGTTCTCAGAGAAGCAGCGCGGAACCCGTGGCTGACCGTCCAGAAGGACTGGGGAACGCCAGCGGTGCTCCCGACCTGATGAAGCTGCCCACCGATCCGGCAACCCGGCTGGAACGTGACGCCCTGATGGCGATTCTGCAACATCCGGATGCGGTCGGTGCCGACCTAGTTCGTCGCGCGTCGGCGGTCGCGTTCGTGGACAACAGCCTTGCTGTAGTTCGGGATGCGATCGCGACGAGCGTCGAGCACATCGAGTCGCCGGGTTGGCTCGCCCGTGTGGCCGCCGAGGTACCGGCCCCCTTTGAGACCCTCGTTAAGCAACTCGGGGTTGCCCCGATTCCGGAGCGGGAAGAACTCATGGCTGTGTACTGCATTGGAGTGGCGACCGCGCTCGTTGATCGCGATTTGCTGCGACAGAAACGCGACCTGCTCGGCGCGATGCAGCGCATCGACTCGGGCGCAGACCCCGCTCGCTTCGCGCAGGTGCAGCGAGATCTCGTGCGAGTCGAGACCGAGCGCCGAGCGCTGCGCGACGAATAATTCAATTTTGCGCAGCTTTATTGCGTATCGGGTAGTCAGAGTTTCGTTACCGTAAACATTTCTCGTAATCGGGGTCACCACTGAGACTCGGTCGGGTCATATGTGTTAGTACTAAGACACAGCAACCACGTTCCACCCCCATTAGGGGTACACACTGTGGTTCCCTGCAACCAATAGGAAGAGGTAGACGGAAATGACTTCCGCATCCAATAACGGTAGGCGCCTGATCGGTGTCCTTGCCGGTACGGCCGCATTCGGGCTCGCAATCACCGGCTGTGCGCCGGCCGGCGACGGCGGCGATAGCGGCTCCAGTTCGATCATCGTCGGCACAACGGACAAGGTCACGTTCATTGACCCCGCCGGCTCGTACGACAATGGGTCGTTCGCCATCATGAACCAGGTATTCCCGTTCCTGCTCAACTCCCCCCTGGGCACGTCCGACGTTGAGCCCGACATCGCGGTGTCGGCCGAGTACACGTCAGACACCCAATACACGGTCGTGCTCAAGCCCGACTTGAAGTTCGCCAACGGCCACGATCTGACGTCGTCTGACGTGAAATTCAGCTTCGACCGCCAGTTGGCGATCGCGGATGAGAACGGGCCGTCGGTTCTGCTCTACAACCTCGACAGCGTCGAGGCCGTCGATGACACCACTGTGGTGTTTAACCTGAAGAACGCCAATGACCAGGTGTTCCCTCAGATTCTGTCCAGCCCGGCTGGCCCGATCGTTGACGAGGAAGTGTTCGCCGCTGACGCGGTGACCCCCGACGCCGACATCGTCGCCGGCAATGCCTTTGCCGGTCAGTACGTGATCACCAGCTACGACTTCAACAACCTCGTGTCGTTCGAAGCGAACCCGGAGTATAAGGGTGTCTTGGGTGCGGCGAAGACCTCGCGAATCGACCTCAAGTACTACACCGATGCATCCAACCTGAAGCTCGACGTGCAGGAGGGCAATATCGATGTCGCCCACCGCAGCCTCTCGGCCACGGACATTGCTGACCTGCAGTCGAACGATGCCGTCGATGTAACTGTGGGACCGGGTGGCGAGATTCGCTACATCGTGTTCAACTTCAACACCCAGCCATTTGGTGCATCAACCCCCGAGGCGGACCCCGCCAAGGCGCTCGCCATTCGCCAGGCCGTTGCCGACCTCGTTGACCGTCAGGAAATCTCTGACCAGGTCTACAAGGGCACCTACCTGCCGCTGTACTCGTACGTTCCCGCCGGCCTCACCGGCGCGACCGAGGTTCTCAAGGACCTCTACGGTGACGGTGCTGGCGGCCCTGACGCCGACGCTGCCGCCGCAACGCTGGCGGCTGCTGGGGTGACCACTCCGGTGGCCTTGAACCTGCAGTACAACCCGGACCACTACGGCGAGTCCTCGGGTGACGAGTACGCGCTGGTGAAGAGCCAGTTGGAAGCAACCGGACTGTTCGCGGTCAACCTGCAGTCGACTGAGTGGGTCGCGTACTCCAAGGAGCGCACGGATGACGCATACCCCGCTTACCAGCTGGGTTGGTTCCCGGATTACTCCGACGCCGACAACTACCTCACGCCCTTCTTCGCGACGGATAACTTCCTCGTGAACCACTACGACAACCCCGAGGTCAACCAGTTGATTCTCGACCAGGCGGTCGAAACGGACGCGGCGACGCGCACTGGCATCATTGAGGACATCCAGGCAAAGGTTGCCGCTGACTTGTCGACCGTGCCCCTGCTCCAGGGTGCGCAGATCGCGGTTACCGGCAAGAACGTGACGGGCGCCGTTCTCGACGGCTCCTTCAAGTTCCGCTACGGAAGCCTCGTCAAGGGCTAGTCGCCCGCGACTAGAGTCTTTCTAGAACGAAGACCGGGGGTGGCCCGCTCAGGCGGACCACCCCCTTTCTTGTGAAAGCAGAATTGGCGACGATGACGATAAGCTCACCTGCGGTGCTGGATCCCGCGGACCCGGGGCCCGCAAGTCGAGGCCAGCGCCCGACGGCCAGCCCACTGCTTCGCTTCATAGTGGTGCGATTCCTTCTGATCATCCCCACGATCTTCATTCTCGTCACGATGGTGTTCTTGCTGATGCGCACGATCGGCGATCCGATTACCGCAGCGCTGGGGGGTCGGCTGACCCCCGACGAACTGCAAGCGCGCATCCATTCGGCCGGCTACGACCGCCCCATCTTGGTGCAGTATTTCGAGTACATCGGTCAGGTTTTCACTGGCAACTTCGGAACCGCCATCAGCGACGGTCGACCGGTGGCCGAACTTCTGGTCACCTACGGGGCGGCCACCCTGGAGTTGGCGTTCTACGCGCTGCTTGTCGCATTCATTGTCGGTATTCCGCTCGGCATGGTTGCCGCCTACCTTCGCGACAAGTGGCCCGACGCCGTGCTGCGGGTTCTTGCGATCCTCGCCTATGCGACTCCGGTATTTTTCGCCGGACTCCTGCTCAAGCTAGTTTTTGCCGTCTGGCTGAAGGTGCTTCCGGTCGCCGGTCGGGCTACCACCCGAACCGAGCTTCAAATGAATTCGCTGGACAACCGATCGGGCATCTACCTGATCGACGCTCTGAGGCTGGGACCGGCCGCGATTGGCGACGTGCTACAACATGCCGTGCTTCCCGGCCTCGCGCTGGGCTTGCTAACAGCGGGAATCTTCCTGCGTTTGGTGCGCACCAACGTCATTGGCACGCTCTCGATGGACTACGTGGATGCCGCGCGCTCGCGTGGCGTCAGCGAGTACCGCCTGGTGCGTCGCCACGCGTTCAAGCCCGCCCTCATTCCGATCATCACCGTTATTGGGTTGCAAATCGCCGTGCTTCTTGGCGGGGCGGTTCTTACCGAGACAACCTTTGAGTGGAAGGGGCTCGGCTTCAAGCTGGCCGAGTATCTGACGGCACGCGACTTCGTAGCCGTGCAAGGAATTGTGGCTTTGTTAGCGGTCATCGTCGC
>JBBQZJ010000200.1:0-4503 GCA_038207805.1 Actinomycetales bacterium
CCCCGGTCACGAAGCGTTCACCGCCATGCGTGCCCGAGGAGCACAGGTCACCGACGTCGCGATCCTCGTCGTAGCAGCCGACGACGGCATCATGCCGCAGACGGTGGAGGCGCTCAACCACGCTCAGTCCGCCGGAGTACCGATCGTCGTCGCCGTCAACAAGATTGACAAAGACGGCGCAAACCCGGCAAAGGTGCGTCAACAGCTCACCGAGTTCGGGCTCGTCGCCGAAGAATACGGTGGCGACACTATGTTCATGGACGTCTCGGCGCTCAACAACGTGGGTATCGCTGAACTTCTCGACGCGGTGCTGCTGACAGCGGATGCCGGGCTCGATCTGCGCGCAAACCCCAACAAGGACGCGCGCGGTGTGGCGATTGAAGCCAAGCTCGACAAGGGGCGTGGTGCGGTAGCTACCGTGCTCATCCAGTCGGGAACGCTTCGGGTCGGAGACGCGATCGTCGCGGGAACAGCCTACGGACGTGTGCGCGCTATGCACGACGAGAACGGCGAAGCCGTTCTTGAGGCGTACCCGTCGCGGCCGGTCCAGGTGCAGGGTCTGTCGACCGTGCCCCGTGCTGGCGACACCTTCATCGTCACCGAAGAGGATCGCACCGCCCGCCAGATCGCCGAAAAGCGTGAGGCCGTCGAGCGAAACGCACTGCTCGCCAAGGCCCGCAAGCGGATCAGCCTCGAGGACTTCACCAAGGCCCTCGAAGACGGCAAAGTCGAAGCCCTCAACCTCATCATCAAGGGTGACGTGTCCGGTGCCGTCGAGGCGCTCGAGGAGTCGCTGCTCAAGATCGAAGTGGATGACTCGGTGCAGTTGCGCATCATCCACCGTGGTGTAGGCGCGATCACCGAAAGCGACATCAACCTCGCGACGATCGACAACGCCATCATCATCGGCTTCAACGTGCGGCCCGACACGAAGGCGCGAGAGCGCGCCCAACGTGAAGGCGTTGACGTGAGGTTCTACTCGGTTATCTACGCCGCGCTCGAAGAGATCGAGAACTCGCTCAAGGGCATGCTCAAGCCCGAGTTCGAGGAGGTGCAGTCCGGTGTCGCCGAGGTGCGCGAGATCTTCCGGTCGTCGAAGATCGGCAACATCGCTGGTGTCATTGTGCGCAGCGGAACGATCACTCGAAACGCTCGCGCCCGGGTCATCCGCGACGGCGTCGTGGTCGGCGACAACCTCGCCATCGAGTCGCTGCGTCGCTTCAAAGATGACGTCACCGAGGTTCGCACCGACTTCGAAGCAGGTATCGGTCTCGGCAAGTTCAACGACATCGAGATCGGCGACGAGATTGAGACGATTGAAATGAAGGAGAAGCCGCGGGCGTAGTCCGTGGTGAAGCAAGGAGTTGAGATGGTAGACGCAGCCAGGGCCGCCAAGATGGCGGACCGCATCAAGGTGATCGTGGCCAAGACCCTCGAGCGCGGTGTGAAAGACCCCCGGCTCGGGTTTGTCACCATCACCGATGTGCGAGTCACGGGCGACCTGCAGCACGCCTCGATTTTCTACACGGTCTACGGCAGCGACGAGGAGCGATCCGATACCGCAGCCGCGTTGAAGTCGGCGACCGGCATGCTGCGCAGTGAGGTAGGTAAGAACATCACAGCCCGCCTGACCCCGTCGCTCGAGTTCATCCCCGATGGGATTCCCGAGAACGCAGCCCTCATAGAGTCACTTCTGTCTGAGGCCGCGGCGCGAGATGCCGAAACAGAGTTTCTTGCTAAGACCTCGAAGTACGCGGGTGACGAGGATCCCTACGTGAAGCCTCGGGTAATTCCGGACCTTAACGATAACGACGAGAGCTAGCCGAGCCCACTACTCACCCGAACGCTCGGATGAGCAGCAGGAGCCAGATCGGGTTGAGAAGCACACTGATCACGAGAGCCGCTATGGCGCCACCCTTGCGTCGGGTCCACGCCGTCCACACTGCGGCCGCCAGGGTCGTGACTGCACCGGTGCCGACCCCGGCGTAGCTCAGGTAGAGCACTCGATCGCCCGATTCCCACGTCAACGCTTGGAACTGAAATCCGATCAGCACGAGCATGCCGAGCAAGCCCAGAAGGGCCAGCAGGCGGGGAACGACGATCGAACGTTGGGCGCTGCTCATGCCGAGATCCTATTTGAGAAGCCGCGACAGCACGCGATCTGCCAACGGCTTGCCGCCGGTCTGGCAGGTGGCGCAATACTGGAAAGCGGAGTCGGCGTAGGTGACCTGTCGGATCGTGTCGCCACACACCGGGCACTGTTCGCCCCTGCGGCCGTGCACCTGAAGTCCCGACTTCTTCTCCGCCTTGAGCTCGGATGCTGCCAGTCCGTCCGCTCGCTGGATCGCGCTCTCGAGCGTGTGATGCATCGCCCTGAACAGTCGTTCTGAGTCTTCGGCAGGCATCGCGGCGGGCTTGAAGGGCGACATCCGAGCCTCGTGCAGAATCTCGTCGGAGTACGCGTTTCCGATCCCGGCAATGAGGGACTGGCTTCGCAACACCCCTTTGATCTGTGCCCGACCAGCAGCTGCCAGGATGGCCCGAAAGTGCTCGAGGGTGAAACCCTGGGCGAGGGGGTCGGGGCCAAGGCGAGCAACTCCGGGAACCTCGTTGGGGTGTCGCACGACCCACAGCGCTACCGACTTCTTAGTTCCCCACTCGGTCACGTCGAACCCAGAACCGTCATCGAGCACGAGCCGCGCGGTCAACGGACCGCGGGTGGGTCGCTTCGACCGCGGCGCCTCACTGTCGCGCCACTTGATCCAGCCGGCGAGAGCCAGATGGATCACAAGGTGCAGGTCTCCAATCGAGATGTCGAGAAACTTGCCATGGCGGTCGACGCTGTTCACGACATGGGTCGCCAGCGCTTCGACCGGCGGGTCGAAGGTTTTGAGAGCAGCGAACGACACCAGCTCGAGCTTCCTGACGGTGCGCCCGGTCAGGCGGGAACCCAGATCCGCGACCAGCGCTGTCACCTCGGGTAGCTCGGGCATGGTTCAAGTGTCGCGCCGAGCGGGCCAACCGTCTAGCTCGGCAGCTCGAATCCGCCGTCGACGGTGACGACCAAGCCGTCGGAGATCAGGCTGGTCAGCGCGCGATTACGCTGGTCGGCATCCGGCCACACGGTGTCGAGTTCGGCCGCGCTGACCGGGATGTCGCTGGCCCGCAGCTCCGCCAAGATGAGCCCGCGCACCTGGCGGTCGCTGCCCTCGAACTTCTTCTGCACGGCTGGCCGCTGGCCGTCGAAGTCTGGGTAGCCCGCCCCGCGCCATACGCAGACCTCCGCGATGGGGCACACGTCGCACCCCGGGGCGCGCGCCGTGCACACGATCGCACCCAGCTCCATCACTGCCGCATTGAACGCGCGTGCCTCATCGCGATCGTCGGGGAGCAGGGCGTTCATGGCGGCCAGATCGCGAGCGGTGGAGGGTGGACCGGCCATCGCCTGACCGTCAATCGCCCGAGCGATTACGCGCCGCACGTTGGTGTCGACGACGGGATGCCTCTCTCCGTAGGCAAACGCCGCGACGGCCCGCGCGGTGTAATCTCCGACGCCGGGCAGGGCCATGAGGCTCGGGACGTCCCTCGGAACGACATCCCCGTAGCGTTCGGCGATGGCTACTGCCGCCGTGTGAAGGTTGAGTGCGCGACGCGGGTAGCCCAAGCGTTCCCAGGCCCGTACCGCCTCACCCGGAGGTGCGGCCGCCAGAGCGGACGGGGTGGGCCAGCGTGCGAGCCACTCCTCCAGGCGAGGGATGACGCGCATCACCGGCGTCTGTTGAAGCATGACCTCGCTCACAAGGATGCCCCACGCTCCGAACCCCGCGCGCCGCCACGGTAAGTCGCGGCCGTGCGCCGCGAACCAGTCGATGACTGCACGGGCGAGGCTCACTCGTCAAACTTAGACGTTGCTAGCGTGCCGCCATCCGCGCCACGACAGACTCCGGACCGACGAAGGCACCGGTTGCCTCAACCTCGTGCACAAGTTCAACGAGGGCGGCGTTGATCGGAGCCGTGCGGCCGAGGGCCGTGGCCGCGCGCACCACGGACCCGTTGAGGTAGTCGATCTCGGTGACCTGCCCGCGGCGGATGCTCTGCAGGGTCGATCCCGGGTTCGGCGTGCGCCCGATTCGCACGCTCATGAGGAGGGGAAGGGTCTGGCCCAGCCACAGTGGCAGAATCGAAAACAGTCGCAGCCCACGGTTGCCGAGCCCCTGCATTTTCCCGAATCGCACGCGGCTAGCGAAGCCGGTTCGTACGCACTCGCGCATGCTCGCGGTCATGATCAGGCGCAGCCGTGGCTGGGCGATCACCGCCTGAACGCTGAGTCCGGTGATCGCCGGCAGCGCGTTTACCTGGTTGATGACCAACTTCGTCCACTGTGTGCCCGCGAAATTGGTGATGAGAAACGTCGGGAGGGCGTCGGCGAGTACTCGAACGGCGTATCGCGCCGGGAGGTCGTTCTCACCCGCCATGCCGAGATAGATAGGCCCGGCGGTCGTG
>JBBQZJ010000201.1:0-4495 GCA_038207805.1 Actinomycetales bacterium
ATTGCCCACTGCGAAAAGTGCACGTGCTGGTCCCAGAGGCCGGGAACCACCCACCGCCCGGCTAGGTCCGTGCCGGGCTCATCGATCGAGCCGATCTCGGCAATGCGTCCGTCGACGATGCGCAGATCGACTACGCGGCCAGCCTCGCCGTCAGTCGTGCCGCCGACGATTCGGCCGTTACGAAGGATCATGGTGAACTCGCCGCATCTCTCGGGCGAGCTCGTGATTGGTGTAGTGCTCCCCCGACTGCAGCTCGGCGATGATTCGGTCTACAACCTCGGACGACTTGTTCTGGCTCAGCTTGAGGCGGGCGTCAAATCGGGTGACTCTCAGACGCAAGCCGACGGTTCCGCGGGCGATTCGGCGGGCGGCGTTCTCGTCGATGTTCAAACTGACCGGCTCGCTCATCCGATCCTCGAAGTGGTCGACCAGATGCTGCAGAATCTCGAAGCTCTCGTCGTCGGACAGCAATTCGGGCGTGCCATAGAGATGGGCCGTGACGTGATTCCACGTCGGCACAAAGTCTCCGCCCTCGTACCACCCCGGCGAGATATAGCCGTGCGGACCCTGAATGATGACCAGCACCTCGTGCTGGCCGAGCTCGTGCAGCAGCTCGTCGGGCCGACCGACGTGGCTCACGATGGAGATCTCGTTCTCTTTGCCCTCCTCGAGCAGAACGGGATAGTGGGATGCCACGAGTCCGGTGGCCGTGTTCGACACGATTGTCGCCCAAGGGTTCTCTCGGATGAGACGTTTGACTTCATCGGGATCGGTCAGCAGGTAGCCGGGCGTGTGTCTCATGGACTAAGCCTGACACGACGGACACCAGTACAGCTTGCGTGCACCCAGCTCCTCCATCACGATCGGCGTTGCGCAGACCCGGCACGGTTCGCCGGTGCGGTGATACACCCAGTGCCGGTCTGAGCGGCTCGCCATTGCGCCGTCGTACTCCTCGGGGCTAAGGCCGTCCATCGTCATCATCTGGCCGGTCTGCACTCCGATGGTCAGCAGTTCGGACCAGTCGCGCCAGAGTCCGCGCACCGTCTCCTCCGTCACATCGCGCCCGGGAATGTGCGGGTTGAGCCTCGCGCGATAGAGAAGCTCGGCTCGATAGACGTTACCTATCCCGCTGACGACCGACTGGTCCATGAGCAGCAGCGCAATCGGGGTTGGCTTCTTGGCGATCGTTGCGACAAAACGTTCCTCGGCCTCGGGCCCGGTGTCGACGAGCGGGTCTGGTCCCAGCCGGTCGAGCACCGCCTGCACCTCGTCGGGGGTCAACACGTCGCAGGCTGTGGGTCCGCGCAGGTCGGCGCACGTCCCCTTCGTCAGCAGCCGAACGCGCACCGCCCCGACCGGCTCGGGCGGGAACGTGTCGATCTCGCCCGCGCGCTCCTGTTCTGCCATGCGCAGCCGGCTCCGCCGAGGTGCCCCGATGCTCGCCAGCGAGTCCTCGTGATCGTGAGCCGATGATCGCGAGGCTGCCGCGGGCGCAGTGCCACGTTGGCCCGTCTGACCCATGCGTCCGTTCGAGGAGGCGATCGTCGCATCGGCTGTGATGTCGCCGCTGAAATCCCAGGCACCGTAGATGCCGAGGTGCACCCGAAGCCAGAGACCGTTATCGAACTCCAGGAACAGTTGCTTACCCACAGCCTTCGAATCGATCATTACCCGCCCGTTGATGCGACCGGCACCCGCGGCGAACCGCCCCTGGGGTGAGGATGCCGCCACCCGCTTACCGACAAAGTGCAGCCGAAACTGGCGAGCGATGCGATGAACGGAGTGGCCTTCGGGCACGAGCGTCAGACTCCGCTCGCGGCGTCAGCACGACCCGCGCCGGTGCCTTTCTGGCCGGCGTTGATCTGGTGGCCAGCGATCAGACCCGTCGACTCAAATTCGGCAAGTTGGGCGATCCGGCGGGCGTGGCGATCGTCACCCGAGAACGGTTCGGCAATGAACACATCAATGAAGTGCTTCGCATCGTCAACAGTGTGCTGGCGTGCACCAATCGCAATCAGGTTGGCGTCGTTGTGTTGGCGAGCCAAGAGTGCGGTCGATTCGCTCCACACCAGCGCCGCGCGCGCCCCATCGACCTTGTTCGCCGCGATCTGCTCGCCATTGCCCGATCCCCCGAACACTATGCCCAAACAATCGAGCCCCGCCCGCTGGTCGGCCACAACGGCGAGCGCTGCGTTGATGCAGAAGCTGGGGTAGTCGTCCAGTGGGTCATAGCTCGCCGGCCCGTGATTGACGACGTCGTGGCCGGCCGCAGCTAAGTGGCGTTGCAGATCTTCGCTGAACTCGAGACCGGCGTGATCGGTGGCAAGGTGGATGCGCATCCAGCCAGTGTATTCAGCACGGCTTCACTCGCAGACTCTGGCCTTTCGGGTCGGGGAGGCGCAGACTTGAGAATGAGCCGCAACAAGTGGGAGGTCACCATGAGCACATTTCCCGAAGTCATGCCGGTGTTGTCTGCTGGCCGTCATCGCACACCCCGACAGGGCGCCTGCTTCATGGAATTCGCGTCCTTTCTTGCTGGCGAACGATGGAGCGATCATCCGTCGTGTACCCACCCGGCTCTCGCTGGGCTTGCCCGCGACGTCAACGACCTAGTGAGCGACTCGGCGCGCGGTGAACTCGTGCCGTTGATTCATCGCGTGATCGGGCTCAACTCCGACAACGAGCGGCTGTCGGCCATCGTTGCGATGCGTTCGGCGGCGGCCGCGTACCCGATCGCGAGTGTCGAGCGCCAACGCGCAATCGCAGCAGGCATGCTCAACCTGCTGGCGGCCGTTGACGATGACCGGCTTCGCGCCCTTGCCGAACAGAGCTTCTCCCAAGCCCCGGATGGTGAACGGTGGGCGCGACGCTTTCTCGAGGCGACCAAATCGGTTCGCCGTTTCGATGCCCATGCCGCGGCGGCGATCACTCACACCGCCGTTGTCGGCATCGCGCTGGCCTGTGTGCCTGACGCGGATGCTCGGCTCGCCGACCTCCTAAAGTGCGCGATCGATGACGTTGAACGCGAGCTGCTCCCGGCCGCTGAGCAGTCTCGCACGCTCGTTTCGGTGTGACCGCGTCCTAAGCTTGTTCGGTGTGGCCACGAGCCGCGCTACCCCGAACAAGGAGAACGCAGTTGCCCGGAGAGAACCTCACCCGCACCGAGGCCCAGGAGCGCGCAGCGCTCATCAGCACCGAGTCGTATGACATAACCCTGGATGTGACTACCGGGGGCGAGGTCTTTCGGTCCGTTACGGTCGTGCGATTTAGTGCAACGGCCGGTGCGGCTACGTTCATCGACGCGCTGACCCACACCGTTCATTCGGTCACGCTGAACGGCGTCGAACTCGACCCCTCCACGGTCAGTGACGGAGTTCGCATCCAGCTCGACGGGCTTGCGGCATCCAACGAACTGGTCGTCATTGCCGACTTCGCTTACACCAACACCGGTGAAGGATTGCACCGTTTCGTCGATCCGGTAGACAACGAGGTCTACCTATACTCGCAGTTCGAGGTGCCGGACTCGCGTCGCGTCTTCGCCGTGTTCGAGCAGCCCGACCTCAAGGCCACCTTCGCGTTCACCGTCACGGCACCAGCGGGGTGGGAGGTCGTGAGCAACTCCCCGACGCCGCAGCCTGTTGCGACCTCGGGCAGCACGACCGGCAACGGCTCGGCAACCTGGGCCTTCGCACCGACCCCAATCCTGTCGAGCTATGTGACCGCGATCGTGGCCGGCCCATACGCTGTCGTACGCTCGCAACTCACGTCGAGCGATGGCCGCGTCATCCCGCTCGGAATCTTCTCGCGCAAGTCACTGAGCGAGCATCTCGACGCCGACTACATTTTCGAGAAGACGCGCCAGGGGTTTGAGTTCTACGAGAAGCATTTCGCTTACCCCTACCCCTTCGAGAAGTACGACCAGTTGTTCGTTCCCGAATTCAACGCGGGTGCTATGGAGAACGCGGGCGCGATCACCTTCACCGAGAGCTACATCTTCCGCTCCAAGGTGACGGATGCCGTCAATGAGCGTCGCGTCGTCACGATCCTCCACGAGCTCGCCCACATGTGGTTCGGTGACCTGGTCACCATGAAGTGGTGGAACGACCTCTGGCTCAACGAGTCGTTCGCGGAGTGGGCCTCGACGCTCGCGACCGCCGAGGCGACCGAGTGGAACGAGGCATGGACGACGTTCCAGGCCATGGAGAAGAGCTGGGCCTACCGACAGGACCAGCTGCCATCCACTCACCCCGTTGTCGCCACGATCGACGACCTCGAAGACGTGCAGGTCAACTTCGACGGCATCACCTATGCCAAGGGCGGCTCGGTCATCAAGCAGCTCGTCGCCTGGGTCGGACTCGACGAGTTCATGGCCGGTGTCGCGGCGTACTTCGCCACGCACGCCTACGGCAACACCGAGCTCAGTGACCTGCTGGTCGAGCTGGAGAAGACCAGTGGCCGCGAGCTCTCCAGCTGGTCGAAGCTGTGGCTCGAGACC
>JBBQZJ010000202.1:0-4485 GCA_038207805.1 Actinomycetales bacterium
AAGGATGTGGGCGGTTCGAGCACGCCGGGTGTTGAGCATCTCGTGTCGAGCACTTACCAGGAGGGTATTCATGAAATCTGCTCCGACTCCAGCTGGAAGTAGATCTCCTCCAGCGAGTCCTCGCCCGGGAAGTCGGCGAGGGTCTTTGCGAGGGTGTCATGGTGAACGAGCGTGCCGCCCCGGAGGATCCCGATGCTCGTGCACGTCTTGGTCACCTCGGAGAGCAAGTGCGTGTTCATGAAGATCGTCATGCCGAACTCGGCATTCAGGCGCACGATCGTCTCGCGAAGGGTACGAACGCCTTCCGGATCCAGACCCGAGGTCGGCTCGTCGAGGAAGAGCACCGACGGCGCATGAAGGATCGCCTGCGCGATCCCGACCCGCTGGCGCATCCCCTTGCTGAAGGTACCCAGCCTCTGACGGTCGCGACCCTCAAAGTCGAGGATCCGCAGCACATCGCGGATGCGCTGGTCGGGGCGGCGCAGCCCTGACAGCTGGGCGAAGAACCGCAGGTTCTCCATCAGAGTGAGGTTGTCGTAGAACTGCACATTCTCGGGCAAATACCCGATCGCACCGCGGACCGCCCGCGCATCGGCGATGACACTGTGGCCAGCCACCTCTGCATCACCCTGTGTTGGCTCAAGCAGAGTCGTGAGCACGTTCACGGTCGTTGTCTTCCCGGCGCCATTGTGTCCGAGAAGGCCGAACACTTCACCGGCGGCGACTTCCAGAGACAGCGCATCCAGCGCCAACGTGGATCCATACGACTTCGACAGGTTGTCAGTCGCGATTGCTGATTTCGTCATAGTGCCGACCGTATTCAGGGCATCGTGAGAGCACGATGAGAGAGGTTGGTCTGATATTGATCAGAGGTCAACAGGCCACAATCTCGGCGCCGAAGCCGCGCATCCTGCCAAAATGTGTGGGCAAAGCGTGGGCAAATGTGCGCACGACACGCCCGAGATTCATGTACTCTGGTCAAAACATGGCTTTGACCAGCACTTTTGGTGCGCCCGGAGGGATTTGAACCCCCGGCCTATTGATCCGTAGTCGAAGGTCGTCTCCCCGGAACTATGCGGAAGTCGCCGAAAACCCGCCAAAACACTGGTGACTGGGCGCGACCTCGATGACGCGAGCTGACCTCGATGTTCCCCAGGTGTGGGTGAAGTGTGGGCAAACATTCATACCCCGGTCGGGGCAGTTTCAGAAGCTGATCGGCCCAGGCGGTGCGGGTGCCTCGAGGGCACCCGTCGCGAGAATCGCAGAAACGATGGCCACGGCTCGTGGATCGAGACCATCGCCCGGATAGAACTCCTCGTAGAAATCTTCGGCCTCGTCGAGTGTGGCGATCTCGCAGAGACTCAGGAGCATACGAATGTCACGGGTGTCCCGACCCGGTCGATTGGCGCGTAGCTTCATCGCCAAGAGCGCTTCCTTCGATGCGACCTGAATCACAATGTCGTCGCCTTCGAAGATCGTGTCCCATTCGACCGCGCGCCCGAGCGTCGGCAGGGCATCCGCCTTCGTGACTTCGAAGTTCAACCAAGCCGGGTCCCAATCGTGTCGTTGCGCGACTCGCGCCGCCGCCGCTGCGACGGCAGCGTCACTTCCCGGCCAGACGTGGAGAGAGTCAAGATCCTGCGTCGTTCCGCGTTCGAAGTACCGCAGAGACAAGGCGGCCCCGCCGACCAACCGGATTCCTGCCACCTCGCCTGCCGCGCGGAGCTCTGCGATCAGCTCGCGAAGCCCGGCAATGATGTCATCGCGGTCGAGGGTGGTTGCCACAATCACACGCTTTCGAAGGTGTCACGCCAAGCAAACACGCCGCGCTTGGCGAACTCAGCCGGCACTTCGGAAATTGGGGGCACAGGATCGGCCAGGTCAACCTCGAGGGTTCGCGGACCATCGAGAAACCGACCCGGCAGGCCAACCCAAGGCGGTAGAGGGAGTCCCTCTTCGCCGAGTCGCCAAGCCACGAGGGCCGCGAGCGCCGCGTCCCAGACACGATCTCGGGTTGACTCCGGCTCGGCGAGTCCAAGAATTCCGCGCACGAGCCCATGCTCGGCCACAAGGTTATCGTTCAGCTGCAGCAGAGCGCGCAATGCGCGGTCCTTGTTTCCCGTCGTCAGTTGTCGGCGAATCTCCGCAGCTATCGTTGCGGCGTCATCCCGCCTCGTGGGCGCCGAATACAGACGGTACCCAGCTCCGCCGAGTAGTCGGTCGATTGTTTCGAAGCTCGCGTCACGTCCGCGTTCGGAGCGCGAGACGCTGCCCTGGTCAAGGAGGGCGCGAGCGGCAAGCTGCTCCTGAGTGAGTTGTCGACTCTTCCGAGCGGCACGGACCAAGGTAGATGCGTTTGTCATGCCGGTATCACCCCTCCCTCTATCTGGCCAAATATAGCTTACACGCCATATATGCGCTGATGTAGGTGAACCTGGAGAGGATGCCGCCGGCGTATCCGGCCCGATCAATCCACTCCAGAATGCGTCCCGCCGGCACTGTGCCGCTGCTGGAACTTACGTCACCAGGAGCGGCCAGGAACCGCAGCTTCGCAACAAAGTCACGCATACTTGCTAGTCAGCACCCGGACGACGCTCCATCGACGCCGAGTGGTGGTGGCGCATGAAGCAATCGTGGCATGCGATGGGCAACCACGCGGTAGGGCCAGGGAGCACGCTCGAGATGGATCGCAGGAGACCCCTCGATGTCGAGGGGCGCAAGCGCAAAGGTTCGATCGATCTCCTCAGGCTTCAAGCACTCAACATTGAGCGTCCGGCACTTGCGGAGCTGGGCTATGTCCACTCTCGTTGGCTGGGTTCTCGCTCAGCGCACTCGGAATTTCGCCACGGATGGCGGGTCTAGGTCAATTCCTACGCCGGGCCGCTCCGACAACTCGATGAAACCGTTGACAGGGGCGAGGGGCTGGGCCAAGACGTCATCGAAGTTTACGATATCGATGTCCCGCGTGAAGTACTCCACCCACTCAGTCGACGGAACGGCGCCCGCGAGCTGCGCGTGAACTTCGGGGAAGTAGTGAGGAGCTAGAGGAATGCCTTGCGCTTGGGTCAATTCCGCTACTCTCAGCCACTCGCTCACTCCCCCTACTACTGTTACATCGGGTTGAGCGACATCGACCGCTGAAGCACCGAGGAGTTGCTCGAACCCCCACCTCGTGGACTCTTGCTCACCGGACGCGATCGGCACCACATTCTTTTCGCGCAACCAAGCGAGGTCAGTGATTCGATCGGGGCCAAACGGCTCCTCGAAGAACCGAACTCCGCTATCCCGGAGGTAGTGGGCGAACTCGAGCGCGGTATCCCGCTGACCGTCGTAGCCCGTGTTCGCGTCAACCATTACTGTTGCGGAATCCCCTGCCACTCTTCGCACCATCGCGACTCGCTCGCGGTCCGTCATGACGTCGGCGCCACCAACTTTGACCTTCACCGCCGTGAAGCCCAACGACATGTACGTTTCGACCTCCCGTGCGAGTTCAGGTAGTCCGCGGCCTTCTCCGTAGTAGCCACCACTCGCGTAACACGGCACTTGCTTTCGCGTTCCACCGAGCAGACGCCAAAGCGGCAGTCCGACCCGGCGAGCCCGAATGTCCCAAAGAGCGATATCGATCGCGCTCATTGCCCTGAGCACGGCACCCCGCCGGCCCACCTGAATAGTTAGCTGATAGGCGAAGTCCCAAATCTGGTCGATTCCGTCACTGGCTCTCCCGATCAGGTGCGGCGAAAGATATTCGCGCAACGCGAGATCGACAATCGTCCCGCCCCTGGCATAGCCCGTACCCGTTACGCCCTCCCGAGTCGTGACGGTCACAACGTTGTACTCGCGGAAGGGGATCTCTGCAATCGCTATCTTGACCGGGTTTGCAAGGGGAATCCGGAGTAAAGCAACCTCGATCGATATGATCGGGTCGGTCGGCTCCGTGTACGTCAAGGTCCGGTTGAACAACGGCGCGGTCTCACTCAAAAGGTTTCCTTCGATTCGGTGTAGATGTTGGTCATGCAGCGTTCCAGTTGTGATCGTCATCCTCGAAGGCCACCCCTTCTTTGGCGAGGCTTCGTAGGCTTGCCTCGGCAACCGACAGGAATTGCAGTTCTCCTCGGTACTCGATCGCGTGGAGCTCGTCCATCGCTTCTCGAAGTTCTCGCGCGATTCTCGCCAACGAGGTGGGTGAATCGGTTCGAGCGAGGGATGTCGCAACGAACATCCTTATTTGCTTTGCGGTCGCGATCGACTCGCGCAGAAAGCCCTTGGCACTGTCGCCGAACTGGACGTCATGGTGAGCACTCAGGACGGCAAAGGGATCGACGTCGAGCATCCGCTCAAGACTTCCAACGTAGGCGTCGTGATCTTCGTAGAGCGGCGGTAACGCCACGTTGGCGTTAACGTGGCCAATTCCCGCTCCCTGAACGGAGTCGCCCGTGAAAAGCAGTCCATTTCGTTGCTCGAACAGCGCGATGTGTCCTGGGCTAT